>NZ_LWFH01001059.1:0-1149 GCF_001635725.1 Oleiphilus sp. HI0066 | reverse complement strand
GCTCTTAAGAAGCGAAAGATGTTCTCTAACGTTATTATGATTATCGGTGGCTAAGTCTTCTTCGGCCCATTGAATGAGATTTTTCATTCCATTTAGAGGAGCGCGCATGTCGTGACTTGCTAATGAAACGAATGTCTCTAAATTCTGATTTGCGTCGGCTAGTGCTTCGTTTTTATCTTGAAGCTCGGTATATGCTCCCTTCAGAGCCCTGTTTAAGTCTTTGTTTTTATCTAGCTCGGAAGAGATTGTCATTCTACTTTTCACGAATGCTATCAAGCAGAGCAAGGTGAGTAATGAGAGAATAATCAGACCGATATTTTGAGTTTTGACGCGTTCTTGCTCGTGCCAAAGTTGTTCTACCATTTGGATGCTCGGCGTCATCCAATTTTTGATCGATCGGTCTATCGTTCCATCGGCATAAAGTATTGCAAGGCCCTTATTAATTTGATCCAAAATTAAGTCATTGCCTTTTTTAACAGCGATGCGTGAATAGCTTTTTGGTAATGGACTAGAAATGCTTTTTAAGTTTGCAATTCTAGAATTGAAGATCGTATTCATTCCGACGAGATGATCAACGAGGACGGCATCAATGTCTCCGTTTATGACGCCGCGCATTCCTTCTTCCCACGAGCTTACCAACGCCAATGGGATATCGTTACGTTTGAGGTAACTGTAGGGGTAACCCTTGGCCTCAACACCGATAATCATGTTATTTAGATCAATATTATTTTCGTCGAAGTTAGAATCCCGATGCACGAATAAGTGGAATTCTGAAACAACGAGTTCTGTTGAAAAATCTAATATCTTTTCTCGTTCAGGATTGGTGTTGATATGCAACAAAGCATCAACACCACCTTTTAATATTTGTTCTTGCGCTTGCGCCCAGTTCATTCCGATAACACAAGTCGGTTCACTAATATAGCTTTCGAGCTGTTTTGCTATATCAAATACGATTCCTGAAGCATTCTCATTCTCTTGAATGAAGTAGGGAGATATCGATTCATTCGCGGCAAAAATCAACGTATTCTCTGGGCATTCTTTCGCGTGAATAATGGGGCTGACAAGGTAAACTGCGAGAAAATATGCCAAGTAAGTAAAGTATCTATATTTATTGTTTTTATACATTTTGAAACTTAAGGGATCAGTGGA
>NZ_LWFH01001058.1:0-1894 GCF_001635725.1 Oleiphilus sp. HI0066 | reverse complement strand
CCAAAATGACTAAACACCGCCGTCGAGCTCGATTCGCTAGCGTTTAGTAGGCGTTCAAAGAACCCTCTCGCGAATACGGTTCCTGCTGCAATGAGCGCGATAGAAATGCCAGTGCCTAGTCCCATCGCCAAGGTGGCGACGATCCCAAATCCATAGGCATTGACTAAATAGGCATAGGTCAAAACGATTAGTGCGCCAGAGCAAGGACGGAGCCCCATCGAGAACACGAGCGTTAGGTTCTGTAGCCAGGTGCTGTCGTCTTTGACTTCAATGGCATGGTTGCAGCCACAACATACATTATGTGCATAATGTTCATGGTGAGAATGATGTTCGTGCTCATGATGGTCGTGTTGGTGAGCGTGGGAGTGATGATCATGTGGATGGGCATGGTCATGATGCTCATGGTGCGAGTGTGCACTTGAATTTGAGATGCTCACTACTTTGCGTAATTTATTACCTGACTTCAGTAAAATATACAGACCCAAAGACATCACCAAGGCATAGCCTACTTGTGTAAGTTGTTCTCCCATCGTTTGCACTTCACCAAAGGTAAACTGGAGCATCTGGCCAATTACACTGACAAGAATAATCGCAACGATTGATTGCAGTAGTGCTGCGGCAAATGACAAAGCCGCGCCTTTCTTAACGCTCGCCCCTTGGGTACCAACGTAAGTCATGATCACAGCTTTGCCATGTCCTGGGCCAATGGCGTGAAAGACGCCATAAGCAAAGCTAAGGCTGATTAAGGCTAAGCCGTAAGTTTCAGGATGTTGCGCTACATTGGACATATGCTCTGATAACATACTGTGCAGCTCTTTCTGTTGGCTAGTGATGTAAATCATCCAGTCTGTCCAATTCAGCGTGGCCCAATAAATGCCGCCAGCAATGAGGCAAAGAAAGATTGCAGCTAGAAGCTTTGAGGGAGTTAAATGCATTGAATAACAGCTCTTTCAGCAAATTGATCGCCAAGCCCATCTGTGTCGCGACGTGACTGATCCAAGCTATTGGCGTAGGCGATGGTTTCTTCGGTAGGATTTGGAATCACGAGATCTTTACCGCACTCTAAGTTCAGTCCACCGACAATCGAGATATCGTCAACGGATTTGTGGTTCATCGCAATGTAATAGGTTGGATCGTACACAGACCAGACGACTTTTTTACCATCTAAATTAATGGGATTCTCGAAACGAATCGTAAAGTCGAGCGTCATAAAACTTACCGGTGGTTGAGGCTCAATACGCAGCGACGCTTGATTCGCTCTTGGTATATCGATGTTGTTTCCATCAACAATTAGGTTTGAGAAATAGTTGTGGCGAGCAAGGTTTTTGCGCATGTCTTCGGCCATCAGCTTTAGGCCGACAGTCTCGTCGTCATAAGCGTTTTTTAAACTTGCAGAGGTGATCATGGAGTAGATGGCATCGAACTCCCATGACTGTTGAATTTCGATTAAACGGTTGTCGGCATCCACTAAGAATTGTGTTTTTATACTGATCCAGTTGTGCGGGTGCGCGAGCGCGACAGTGCTACTCAGCGAACTAAGTAAGGCAAATACAAAGGCGCGTATCGAGAATGCTTTTAATCGGGTCTTATTATATTTTTGGACTAATTGCATTGTATCGTGACTCGTTCAGAAAATAGTTGTCCCAGACCATCACTATCTCGCTGCGTTTGATCAAGGCTAGCGGCATAGTCTATGTCTTCTTGTGTTGGCGAGGGCAGTTTAAATTGCTTCGCGCAACGCGTTTTCTCATTCGCAATCACATTGACTGCATCGGCTGAATGGTGATTCATCGCGACATAGTACGTCGGATCGAATACCGACCATGTGATTGCTTTTCCTGCTAATTTTACGGGAGTATCAAACGCAAAGATTTGCTTGAGTTTGAGTTTTCCT
>NZ_LWFH01001057.1:0-2525 GCF_001635725.1 Oleiphilus sp. HI0066 | reverse complement strand
TGCCAATGTACCAAAAGTCCCAGGTGCTTTCGATGCGCAGCCACTGCCAAAACCAAATGCCAATAAGCAACGGGGGTCTTTCAAAAGGCGTAAGGGAATTTTTTTATCACTCAAAATGATCAAAGCCTCGTTTTTCCGGCAGAGCCACAGACTCCCCATTTAACTTTGCTGACAACACGCTGCCCTCATCCGCTAACATCGCGCCGATTTCAATAAACCCTAGCTCTAACAGTCGTTGACGCTTATCTGAAGAAGCCGTGATGAGTAACTGATAGTCATCACCGCCATTTAATGCTGCCTGCATTGCAAAGTCATAATCTCTATATTTCAGCAAATCATCTGACAATGGCACCGCACTTAACTCTAGTTCGGCCGACAAGCCCGAGGCACAGCACAAATGCTCTAAGTCAGCCAGTAGACCATCTGAAACATCAAGCGCTGAACTCGCTAGCCCATTAACTGCCATGCCAAGCGCTATCTGAGGCGTTGGCGAAGCAAAGCTTTCAAATAATGCTTGTTGGTATGGCTCAGTTAACTCTTTGCCTTCTAACGCTAATAGCAGACCCGCATGCGCATCACCCAAGCAACCTGATACAAAAATTAAATCCGCGGGCGATGCGGAGGATCGAGTTAAATAGTTACCTTTATCGACTAAGCCATGCACCTGAATACTAATTGTCAGAGGCCCTTTAGTCGTATCGCCACCAACTAGCGAAATATTAAATTGCTCGGCCAGATCATATAAGCCTGTAGAAAATCGCTCGCACCAAACCGTATCGAACTCTGGCAGTGTTAAAGCTATAGTAAAATGATGTGGCTGGGCTCCCATTGCGGCTATGTCGCTGAGCGCAGAACCCAGTGCTCGTTTAGCAATGAATTCGGGAGGGAAACCAGCTGGAAAATGCCGTCCCTCAACCGAGGTATCTATCGACAACACGAGAGACTGGTTTGAAGGAGGTGAAAACACCGCAGCATCATCGCCTATCCCAAGATCAAACGACGGAGCGCGACTTTTAGAAAACAAAGAAGTGATTAGATCAAACTCGCGGCTTTTCCTTAAACGAGAGTTCATGTGTAGATTGTCCTAACCACCCCAGCATTAAATTGCTATTTGCGTTGCGCACTGGCTTCAGCAGAACGCAGCTTATTACCTAACTTGTCCAATATGCTATTCACATACTTGTGACCATCTGTACCGCCAAACTCTTTTGCGAGTTCAATCGCTTCGTTGATCACAACCCCCAAAGGAATATCGATGCGATGCATTAGCTCAAACGTACCAATACGTAAAATAGCCAGCTCAATTGGGTCGACCTCTTCTAAGGCACGGTCTAGCAACACTTCATATTGTTGATCTAGTTCATTGGTAGAACTTGGAATCGTTCGAAACACTTGCTCGAAATAAGCTTGATCGATCTTTCCGAAGTCATTATCAGTACGAAACTCCGCTTCTATCTGAGACGTACTAGAATGGCCCAACTGCCATTGATAAAGCGCTTGGAGCACTAGTGTTCGCGCTCTCTTACGCTGAGATGTAGTGACCTTCTTAGGCACACTAGAATCAAATTCGCTCATTAAATACCTGCGTTTTTAAACAAGGTAAGCATTTCTAATGCTGACATCGCTGCTTCCGCACCTTTGTTGCCAGCTTTCGTGCCTGAACGCTCAATCGCTTGTTCGATGCTATCGACAGTCAATACGCCAAAGGCAATAGGTAGATTAGTCTCTAATGAAACAGCGCTAATTCCTTTTGTACATTCACCTGCCACGTACTCAAAGTGTGGTGTACCACCGCGAATCACTGCTCCAAGCGCGACAATAGCGTCAAATTGACCCGTTTTAGCCACACGCTGAACTGCTAGCGGAAGCTCAAACGCACCAGGAACACGGAAGATTTCAATATCTTCTTCCGCAATACCTTGACGTACAAGCGCGTCAATCGCACCTTCTACCAAACTTTCCACAACGAAAGCATTAAAACGACCAACTACTAAGGCAAACTTACCTGAAACTTCTTTAAAGTCACCTTCATGAATTTTGATATTTCGCATCTTTTTTACTCTTTAATTAGCTGTTTTATCCGTTGTACGGAATGAATTCTGTTACTTCAAGATCAAAGCCCGACAGCGCCGAAAACTTCATCTCTGGCGCGAGCAAGCGCATTTTATGAACGCCCAAATCACGCAATATTTGCGAGCCTGTGCCAACCGTCAAATACGCACCTTGCCCACCTGATTGGGGAGAAGATGAGTTAAAAAACTCAACCAAGCGGTCTTCCATTGAGGCTTCGTATGAATCACCTAACAGCACCAATACACCAGCGCCTGCTTCAGCAATTTTTGCTAGCGAGTTTTGCACCGACCAAGATTGAGAACCTTCTTTTCGTACACCAATTGTGTCACGCAGTATGTCAGGGTATTGAACACGTACTATTGGCGCATCAACCTGATCTACATCACCCAACACGAAAGCCATATGCACATCGCCTTGCAAAGTATCTTTGTAGGTAATCAGCTGAAAATCAC
>NZ_LWFH01001056.1:0-54989 GCF_001635725.1 Oleiphilus sp. HI0066 | reverse complement strand
GCAACTACCGCTGGAATCGCAGCAAACAAGCCCATTGCTGTTGCAATAAGTGCCTCAGCAATACCTGGAGCGACCGTTGCTAGTGTCGCTTGCTGCTCTTGCGCCAAACCCAAAAACGAATTCATGATCCCCCAAACGGTCCCAAATAAGCCGACATAAGGACTAGTCGAGCCAACAGTCGCTAAGAAAGACAAATTTGCGTCGAGTCGGTCTGCTTCTCGAGCTAGGGCGACGCGCATCGCTCGCTGCGTTCCAGACATGATCGCATCGGCATCCATGTCATTTTGGCGAAGACGATTAAATTCTTTAAAACCCGCCCGAAATATGTACTCGAGACCTGGCACATTTTCGGATTCTCGATAGAGACGGCTGAGATCCATTCCAGACCAAAATCGCTCTTCGAATTCAACTTGGTTTGCTTTAGCAGTTTGGAAGTAAGCTTTACGCTGAAAAATTAGATACCAAGAAATAACGGATGCAGCCAACAAAGCCAGCATAACCAATTGCACCAACAAGCTCGCGTCTGCGATCAAGCCCCAAACAGAAATCTGATTTTCCAAAATAAATCCCCTAAGACACGCCCTGCAGAGCGCTAACTAATTGTTTTGGCATACCTTGTGGCCGACCACTATCAAGATCAACGCAGGCTACACGCACTTGCGCCTCAACGAGTGTCACGCCCTTTTCACCAACGCGCTCAACCCATTGTTTAACATCAAAGTATGATCGTTTTATTTCTAGTACTTCAGTGAATATCAGCAACTCATCATCTAAATAAGCTGACTTTCGATAATTAATATTCAAGGAAGCAACGACAAAACTCACCCCATCTGAAAGCGAGCGCCGCATTTCGAACCCTTGAGTACGGACAAATTCAGTACGAGAACGTTCGAAAAACTTTAGATAATTGGCATAGAACACCACACCACCAACATCGGTATCCTCGAGATAGACTCGAATAGGCAGTGAAAAAGGATCCATCTATCCTATTCCCCTACAGGCATCGTTAAACCAAAATGCAACCATGCCTTTTCAGTGGCCATTCGCCCTCTAGGCGTGCGAATCATATAGCCCTGCTGAATTAAATAAGGCTCGAGAACATCCTCGATCGTTCCTCGCTCTTCACCTATTGCGGCAGCCATACTCTCAACGCCTACTGGACCACCACCAAAATTCTCAATCATCGTGAGCAGTAACTTTCGGTCCATATGATCGAAACCGCATTCATCTACACTCAACATATTTAAGGCCTTATCAGCGACCTTCTGAGTAATGCTTCCGTCACTTTTAACTTCCGCATAATCTCGTACGCGACGCAAAAGGCGGTTAGCAATACGCGGCGTACCACGAGAACGCTTAGCAATCTCGACAGCACCCTGTGACTCAATATGAATTCCAGATAAGCGAGCAGAACGCTCCACAATACTCGCCAAGTCAGCGACACTATAAAACTCGAGGCGCTGAACAATACCGAATCGATCACGCAGTGGTGACGTTAATAGTCCGGCGCGCGTGGTAGCGCCAACCAGTGTAAACGGGGGCAAATCCAACTTAATAGACCGCGCTGCTGGGCCTTCACCAATCATAATGTCGAGCTGATAATCCTCCATCGCGGGATAAAGAACCTCCTCGACATTCGCACTTAAACGATGAATCTCATCAATAAAAAGAATGTCGCCTTCTTCTAAGTTGGTGAGTAAGGCCGCTAAATCGCCTGCCTTTTCGAGCACCGGCCCAGACGTAGACTGAATGTTAGATTCAAGTTCATTAGCGAGGATATTCGCGAGCGTTGTCTTACCTAAGCCAGGCGGACCGAAAATAAGAACATGATCAAGTGCCTCTTCTCGTTTTTTTGCTGCCTCAACGAAAATAGACATTTGTTCTTTGACAACAGGCTGACCTACGTAGTCAGCTAGTAATTTCGGGCGAATAGCACGATCTTGTGCTTCTTCTTGCTTACTGCGGCCGCCGCTATTGGGCGCGGCGGAAATTAGGCGGTCTGCGTCAATCATGGCTTAAAAGAGAGTGATGAATAAAACTAGTGTACATCTCAAGCACACTGACGAAAGTTAAATATCAGTTACAGTGCCAAACACACTAGCTAGCTGAGCGAACGGAGGGCCTGCTTAATAAGATCCTCGACAGACATCCCTGCTTCAAAACTCTTCTTCACGAGCTTCGCCGCATCACTCGGCTTGTAACCTAATGCGGTTAATGCTGCCTCTGCCTCTTGCTCGACTGACTCTTCTGGTAAAGCAACGGCAGCTTGTTCCATCTCTCCAAGGCCATCGTTTTCGGTTGCTACAGCGCCTAGCTTATCTCTCAACTCAATCAACAAACGCTCTGCTGTTTTTTTGCCGATACCCGGAAGCTTTACCAGCGCGCTAACATCTTCAAGTTCAACGCAGCGCTTCAAATCTGAGGCATTTAAACCAGACAGAATCGCGACACCTAATTTAGGCCCTACACCATTCACCTTGATGAGTACTCGGAAGACATCTCTGTCCGAGAGAGAAGAAAAACCATAAAGCAATTGAGCATCTTCACGCACAACAAAATGCGTATACAACACTACCTGCTCGCCAATCTCTGGCAGCGAGAATGCAGTTGATAACGGAACATCTAACTCGTAACACAGGCCATTGACGTCAATGAGTGCTTGATGGGTATTTTTAGATTCAAGCACACCCTTTATTTTTCCAATCAAAATACTTCCTAAATTATCAAAACAGACTTTCAGCCAAGCCTTATTAACTTACTCTACCGCGTCGACTGCGCGTCGCACCGGTCATTTTTATTAAGCTTTGCTGCATATGTGCATGACACAGGGCAACAGCCAAAGCATCCGCTGCATCTGCCTGTGGCGTAGCATTCAAACCCAACATATTGACCACCATATGCGCGACTTGAGATTTATCTGCTGATCCCTTGCCTACCAAAGCCTGTTTCACTTTGCGCGCAGCGTATTCGCTAGTTGGCAAGCCAGCAACATTAGCAGCCGCAATAGCAACACCTCTTGCTTGACCCAACTTAAGTGCTGAATCTGCATTACGCGCCATGAACACTTCTTCAATCGCAAACTCATCAGGACTATATTGCTGAATGAGCTGCGTAACACTATTGAAAATCAACCCCAACTTGTCAGCGAGCGAATCTTTCTGAACGCGAATACACCCACTACCTATGTAATAGCTTTTACCGGCCTTAAACTCGATCAAACCATAACCGGTAATTCGAGAACCAGGATCTATCCCTAAGATAATTGACATAAAGATCTTACAAGCAAAACAATTCAGGCGAGTTTAAAGGGGTATAACGTGACACGCCATTAAATATAAGAAATGGGAGAATCGAACTAGGAGAATATAGACACAAACAGAATGAGGTCGAAGACAAAGATAGTAATAAAAACTAGTTAAGACATGACGAACTTAGCAATCACACGATTACATCTGTCCGTCATGACTTTAATTAAGAAGATTAAAGAGCTTTAGTTAGACTCTTCTTTCTGTGGCTCAGGAAGGTTTAGCTTAATGCTCAACTCACGAAGCTGCTTCTTATCAACTTCACCTGGCGCCTTAGTTAGTACGTCAGTAGCACTCTGTGTTTTCGGGAAGGCAATCACTTCACGAATAGAACTTGCACCCGTCATCAACATCACAAGACGGTCAAGACCAAATGCCAAACCACCGTGAGGAGGACAACCGAACTTCAATGCATCCAATAAGAAGCCAAACTTCTCTTGCTGTTCTTCTGCGTCGATACCAAGAATATCGAATACAATACTTTGCATTTCTCCATCGTGAATACGGATAGAACCACCACCAAGCTCAGTACCGTTAAGTACCATATCGTACGCACGTGACAATGCTTTTTCAGGCGCATCACGCAATTCAGCAGGTGAACAAGAAGGCGCTGTAAATGGATGGTGAATTGCTGTTAAGCCTCCATCATCCAACTCTTCGAACATAGGGAAGTCAACAACCCAAAGTGGTGCCCACTCTGTTGTGAACATATTGAGATCTTCACCCACTTTGCAGCGCAGTGCGCCAAGCGCTTCGTTTACAACTTTTTCTTTATCTGCACCGAAGAATACAATATCGCCATTTTTAACACCTAGGCGATCCATAATTTGCATTGCAACTTCTTCGCCTAAGAACTTAACGATTGGCGACTGAAGACCTTCAACGCCTTTCTCGATTTCGTTAACCTTAATCCAAGCAAGACCTTTCGCACCGTAGATTCCAACAAACTTGGTGTATTCGTCAATTTGCTTACGACTAAGTTCCGCACCACCATCAACTTTAAGTGCTGCAACGCGACCTTTAGGATCTTTTGCTGGGCCTGCGAACACCTTAAACTCGATACTTTCCATCAAGTCAGCAACATCAACAATCTCAAGCGAAATACGTAAGTCAGGCTTGTCGCTACCGTATTTGCTCATCGCTTCTGAATAAGGCATTTTAGGGAATTCGCCAAGATCAACGTCAAGCAAGTCTTTGAACATTGAACCAACCATGCCTTCCATGTTCGCCATGATTTCTTCTTCGCTCATGTATGAAGCTTCAACATCCACCTGTGTGAATTCAGGTTGACGGTCAGCACGCAAATCTTCATCACGGAAACATTTAGCGATTTGGTAGTAGCGATCAACACCAGAAACCATCAATAGCTGTTTGAACAACTGTGGTGACTGAGGAAGTGCGAAGAAGTTACCTGGCTGAGTGCGACTTGGCACCAAGTAGTCACGCGCACCTTCTGGCGTCGCACGTGTAAGGATTGGCGTTTCAACGTCCATAAAGCCGTTGCCGTCCATGTAGTTACGAATGTAGTTCGTTACTTTTGAACGGAACATAAGTTTGTTAAGCATTTCAGGACGACGAAGATCCATAAAACGGTATTTAAGGCGCGTATCTTCACCAACGTCTACGAATTCGTCTAGCGGGAATGGAGGCGTCTCAGCACTATTAAGAACAACAAGCTCTTTGCCAAGAATTTCGATCTTACCAGTCGTCATATTCTCGTTAATCGTGCCTTCTGGACGACCACGAACCAGACCTTTAATTTGAAGAACATATTCACTTCGAACACGGTCAGCCGCTGCAAAGCTTTCTTCAGTATCTGGATCAAATACAACTTGAGCGATCCCTTCGCGGTCACGCATATCAAGGAAAATAACACCACCGTGGTCACGACGACGATGAACCCAACCACAAATGGTAACTTCTTGTCCGATCAATTCTTCTGTTACTTGACCGCAATATTGACTGCGCATAGTCCTGTCCTAATTATATTCTTACTAATACCGTTATGCAGCGCTATCGCTACTTGATGAGCTAGATGACGAACTTTTTCCAGCATCACCCGCTAAATTCTTCTTTTTGCCAGTTTTAAAATCTGTTTCATACCAGCCGCCGCCCGACAACCGGAATCCCGGCGCAGAAATCTGCTTGGAAAACGTTTCGTTATTGCACTCTGGACACGCTGTTAACGGTTCATCGCTTAATTTCTGAAGTACGTCTTTCTGAAAGCCACACGACTTACAAGCATACTCATAGATTGGCATCAAACACCTTCTTACTGAAAAACAGACGAAAACTTTCTAGCGCTAACTAGTCACGCTTAAAAAAGGGGCGGTAGTATAAACAATTTTGAGGACTTGAGCAGTAGTAGAACGGCTTACTAAAGAGACTGCCTGCACGGAAGTGCACATTTTTTTAATTTATTAAACCTTTTTACAGCCCAGCAGCAAAATTATTGATCTGTGAGCAAGTTTAACAGAACTGACTTAAGCTTCTCGTTATCAAGAGGTTTCGTTAAGAAGTCATTCGTTCCAGCATCAAAACATTGCTGCCGATGCTCGTCTAAATCATTCGCGGTAATGGCCACAATAGGCAGCTCCGAATCAGCGATGCCTAGCTCATTCCGAATCTTTTGCGTTGCCGTTACACCATCCATAACAGGCATCTGCATATCCATCATAACAATGTCATACTGCTCAGCGCGCACCTTCTCAACAGCGATCTCTCCGTTATCTGCCGTATCACAATCAAACCCAAGGTCAGCCATGGCAAACTCAATCAACACTTGATTATCCATCGTGTCATCAACAATAAGACATCGCTTGCCCTTATAGGAAACAACATGATCATTTGCCAACTCGCTTTGCAGGCCTTCAGACAAATATTCAAGTATTTCTTCGGGTTCATTGTTATCAGTTTGCAAGGGGAAAGAGAGAAAGAATGTCACACCCTTTGATGATGACTCATGACGAATAGAACAACCCATAGCACCTAGAAGTTGACGCGATAAGTACAAACCTAAAACCTAAGCCTTCATGAGAACGACTCAATGACGAGTCAGCCTGCCAAAACTTCTCATAAGGCTCATGAGCAAGTAACAGCTCAGAGCCGTAATTGGTTATCGAACAAACAAAACTCTTCCGCTGATCGAAGTTGTAATTAACCTCTATGGATAAGCCATCACCAAACTTACGCGCATTATCAAAAACCTCACGTAACACGTCGTACAAGACCTGCATATCTATATAAACCTGACCTTCGAGCTCTTTGGGAACAGATTCCTTAATCCCGACACCAAGCTCATCAAACATAAGGTGCGCTTGAACCCCCACCTCTCGTACAACAGCTTCGCACGAGTAAGCTTGGCAACTAACACCGTGTTCAAAACCATCTACGCGCTCAACATCTAACAACTGCTTGGACAGTGCATCGAGTCTTTGCCCCGCTTCAAGCACGCGCTTAGACAAATCACGTGATTCATCAGCATTGCTAACACCAGACACCAATCGTTTTGCGAATCCAATAACCGCAGTAATAGGCGTTCGTATTTCGTGATTCATCGTCCCGATAAACTCATCCTTTACACCTTGGAGACGCCGCGACTCACGCAGTAAATCTTGAAGCTCTTGCTGCTGAGCATCTATGCTTGTTAGAAGACCATTGTAATGCCCCGCTAACAAACCAACTTCGGTGGATTCATTTTCAGGCAATCGCTTCGTTAGTTCTCCGCTTTCATGGTTGTGGCTGATTGACTCGATCATGTCCGACAGATCATTACGCTCTCCGTGCTCGTAAATATTGAGCCTAAGCTTTTCGGCCTCCTTACTAATTCTGAGAGGCCAAAAGCGGTTAATTAATCGCATCACTGCATACGTTAAACCAAAACCCCAAACCACAGCGATTGCCAAGCCAACAAGCTGAGGCAGCAACGAAAACTCAGAAACAAACAGAACAGGAAGCAACACTCTCACCATACCGCCACCTAAATGAACGGGCACAGCATCAACTGCATCATCAACTTCGAAGTATTCAAGTAATGATGAAGAACCTTTCATTACCCAATACGCAAGCACACCAAGCATAAGCGCTTGAGTCGGCGTAATAAGATGAGCCGAGGCACAAGACGCGACTAGCCCTGATAAGATTGCATTTATCAGAACCTTCACATCAATAATTGAGCGTCGCAGCAGTGAAAATACTACAGCAAAAGCACCCGCTCCACATGCAGCGAAAACCGTATTAACAATGACTAAAAATACGTCGATATCTGAGCGATATGCTGAACCACCGTTAAATCCTAACCAGCCTATGAACAATAAAAATCCACCGCCAACGGCTACAGGCATATTAGCGGCAAGAGCCACTTTGCGCCCTTTAACAAACACACCTTCCCGCGGACCAATAATCAAAAGTACGGCCAAAGCAATCGCACCACCCACGACGTGAACAACTGCCGAACCAGCTAGGTCTACAAACCCAAACTGTGCGAGCAGTGCAGACTGACTCTAGACATTAAAAGCAAAAAAGGGATAGATAAAGACCGCGGTAAAAACCGCTACAATGACATATACCCAGAGAGCAACGCGCTCTGAAAGAGCTCCGGATATCAACGTTACACAGGGTGCAAAAAATAGGCTCTGATAGAGAAAGACTAGATAGCCCTCACCTTCCAATACAAGATCGCCATCAAAGACAATTGCTTATCCGACAAACCAGAAAAGAAGAATCACTAAACATAAGTCGAGGACATTTTTTGCAGCAACGTTAACGTTGTTTTTTGAACGCACCAAACCAGATTCTAGCAATAAAAAACCTACTTGCTGGAGAAAAACTAAGAATACGCAAACGGCTAACCAGATCGCTTCAGCAGACACAGTCACCAAACTCAATAATTAGAAACTAAACAGTCAGGCTAGTCGTCATTCAGGCGTAAACGCAGTGAATTTGTAGGTTAATTTTAAAAATTGATGTAGATCAATTTGTGGCGTTTAGACCAGACAGAAAAGGATAGAAATGACGGAGTTTGGACAGAAGTAAGATTCGACTCTTTATAAATTGGCGGTGAGGGAGGGATTCGAACCCTCGAACGGTTTCCCGTTACACACTTTCCAGGCGTGCGCCTTCGACCACTCGGCCACCTCACCAACACAAATAGACCGACGACCCATTTGAGAAGCGGCGTAATTTATATTAGGGATAAACCAAAAGCAAGAAGGAGTTCACTTTGCTTGATAAACAATGCCGCCGCGATACTGAATCATGTTAAACAGCTCTCCGGCAGGACCAATCGACTCAGACGCTCCCAACATTAAATAACCTTTCGGGCGAAGCTGAGCATGCATTTTTTCGAGAATCTGCCTTTTATTTTCAGGGGAAAAATAAATAAGCACGTTACGACAAAAAATCATATCGAGCTTTCCGCCCAAGGCGATATAACTATCTTGTAAATTAAGCGACTTGAACTGAATGCTCTGCTTGATATTAGGTTTAACGGTCCAAGTGTTATGAGCACCTTGATCAAAATACTTTTCAAGACGCTCCTTTGACATACCTCTATTCAAAGCTAACTGATCGTATTCACCTTTTCTTGCAACATCTAAGATTGAAGATGAAATATCTGTTGCGACGATATCTAAGCCCCTCGAACCAAGAAGAGGCTTAGCTTTGGCAAACTCATTAGCACAAATAGAAAGCGAATAAGGCTCCTGACCACTAGAGCAGGCTGCTGACCAAATCCTTGGTTTTCTAGCGCCGGCCACTGAATACAACTGCTCTAAAAGCTCGTCTTTAAAATACTTAAATGGATGATCATCACGAAACCATAAAGTCTCATTTGTTGTCATCGCATCAACAACCTTTTGACGAAGCATGTGATTGCCAAATTTTAGTTTTTCTAGAAGTTGGTCTAATGACTCAAGACCATTCTCCTCAAACACTGCGCGTAGTCGGCTGTTCACCAAATACTCTTTGTTTGCTCCAAGCACAATTCCGCAAGCGGAATCTAAAAACTCACAAAAGGCATCATAAGACTGACTATTAATCACAAAAACTTCCCTGAATTTTTATTGCTGAATATGCGAATCAATTGCCTGCATTACACGCTCAGCCAATTCGTCGGGACTAAATTTCGCCATAAAGTCGTCTGCCCCAACTTTTTTGACCATCGCTTGATTAAATACGCCACTCAGAGAAGTGTGCAACATAATATATAAATCAGATAACGAACTTTCCGATTTACACTTAGCCGTCAAGGTATAACCGTCCATTTCTGGCATTTCCACATCAGAGATCATCATACTGTAGTGATCACTCGCGCGAGAGCCATCTTCGGTGATTTCTCTTAAGTGTTGATAGGCTTGGCGCCCATCGTTTTTGAGCACTACCTCAGCACCAATGGTCTGCAAACAATTCTGAATTTGCTTTCGCGCAACCACAGAATCATCGACAACCAAAATTCGATGCTTTTGAAATTCTTCTTTGTCGCGACCGTCAAGCGTACTCTCTTTGACACTTTCATCCATCGGAGAGACTTCAGAGAGGATTTTTTCGACATCCAAAATCTCAACTAATTTGTCGTCTATTTCAGTAACGGCTGTAAGGTAGTTTTCTTTTCCAGAACCCTTCGGTGGCGGATGAATCTCTTCCCAATTTAGGTTCACGATACGTTCGACGCCTGCGACCAAAAAGCCTTGTGTATTTCGGTTGTATTCCGTGATGATAATAAATTGTTCAGTAAGATCGTCTGTAGCGACAGAACGCTGACCAGTCGCCATACCCATATCTAAAATTGGAATAGTGCCGCCCCGGATATGAGCAACACCTTTAACAACAGGATTACTTTTAGGCAGACTCGTAAGACGAGGACATTGAAGAACCTCTTTTACCTTAAAGACGTTGATGCCATATACCTGACGCCCAGCCAACCTAAATAACAGAAGCTCAAGCCTATTTTGGCCAACCAACTGCGTTCGTTGGTTTACGCTATCTAACACACCAGCCAAGGTAACACCTCGATAATTGAGAAATTAGTAAAGTTTTATCAAATCAATAATAGACCATCATTAAAAAGTAGGCCTATAGATTGCAGTAAATATCGCAAATAACGATTATTTGTCATTAAAGCGCATGTCGAAACGCCATCTATACACAATAGTTACCCTGCTTTTAGCCTCTATCGCTGCGAATAGTTCATTTGCGCAGACCTTAAATGCAGAAAATCTTATTACTGAAGCATACTCATATCTCACTATGGAACTCAGTACGTACGAGGCAAAAGGCTTCCGCACTGAATATAAGATCGGCAAAGTTTCACCGAAATTTAGTGTGCCAGTATGTGAAAGTGAAATTAAGAAAGAATTACGTAGAGATATTTTCAAAACAGCGAACAATACAATCGCCATGTCATGTGCAAGTCCAACTTGGCAAATTCATATTTCTGCCAAAGCCGCGCTATACAAGAAAGTGATTACAGCGCTGCAAAGCATTCCTAAGAACACCGCCATTAGAGAAAGCCATCTAGGTACGATGGAACAGCAGGTAAATCTCAATAGGCGTGGTAGCTACGGACATCCAGATCATCTCGTGGGAATGATTACTAAACGTAGCATTCGTCAAGGCGAAGTCATCAGCCCAACCCAGTTAAAAGCACCTATGCTCGTGCAGCGCGGAGATGAAGTTCTAATAAGCGCATCAAACAGCGCCATCCGCATTCAAATGAAAGGCGAAGCCTTGAGTGCAGGGTCTCTCGGAGAGCAAATTAGTGTTAGAAACTTATCTTCTGAGAGAATTATCCGAGCCCAAGTCCTTGAAAGAGGTAAAGTTTTAGTTGTTCTCTAAAAAAATACGAGATTTATACGAAAATTCATTAAAGTTTTTTTACTAGCTTCCGATAAACTATGCGTAAAGCAGTTAGAGTATGAAATATGAACATCGACATTAATGGTTTAAATTCTGGCAATCTTGAGAATTTGCGCGCAAAACGCAATGAAACAAACGCGCCTGCGCAAACCAAAGAGACTGCTAGTTCAAGCCCTGCTCCTCAGGCCAGTTCCGCTCAAGTTAGCTTAAGCAACACTGCTCAGATTCTTAGCCGAGCAGAGAACTCTCTCAAATCTGAGCCAGATGTTGATGCTGCGCGCGTTGCAGAACTACGCGCGTCGATTGAAGACGGAACATACAAATCAAACCCTGAAAACATGGCTCAAAAAATGCTTGATCTCGAATAGATTTATTCTTTTCGAGGCAAGCACTAATGGCTAACACCCCTTCTTCATTCGAACAACGCAAACCTGCCCTCTGTAAACAGCTGAAGCAACTTATCGATAAAGATCTTTCTGATCTTGATCAATTGCATAAGACACTTTTAAACGAAGCCCAAGCTCTGAAAGATCGTAACAGCACCGAAATTGAAGTCATCGCAAAAACCAAAGGCACACTAGTTAAGAACATTGAAGATCGAGCTCGCGCCAAAGTTAAGCTCATCACTGCCTCTGGAGCACCTATCGAAGCTGGAAAAGTAAAGATGGGGATAGACGCGCTTGGTGACGCGGAGCTGTCAACTCTTTGGTCGCAATCACTTAATCAACTCGAACAGTGCAAGGAATTAAACCAAGTAAACGGTTTAGTCATTGAGCGCTCACGATCGCGAAATCAAAAAATTATGGATATGGTTCGAGGCAAACATCAAAAACCAAAGCTTTACGGTGAGAAAGGCGGCGAAAGCACGTACTCCGGCACTAACAGAATCGCAAAAGCATAAAACTGTATAGCTTTTAAGCAACCCGCGAGCTCTCGCGTGACCTCTGACTCAAACCAACCATAAAACAGCCTTTACTCGCTAGACGCTTGAGTCAAATCGCTTTAGGATTCTATTAATAACACTAACAAGCGCGGCCCTATATTATGCGAACTTGGCACTTATCTATTGCTTTAGTTTTCTCTCTTTCCTTAAACACCAGCATTGCTAACGCGAATCAAGACCCTGCGCCGTCGCACGGCCTTGCGATGCACGGAGACCTAAAATACGGTGCCGACTTTAAGCACTATGATTACGTTAATCCTGACGCTCCGAAAGACGGAACGCTGCGCTTAAGCGTGCGCTCTAACAGCTTCGATAGTTTCAATCCATTCGTCGTAAAAGGTGTCAGTGGCGCCGGGGTTTCTTATCTCTATCAAACACTCACTAATCACTCCGAAGACGAAGCGTTCTCTGAATATGGATTAATAGCCGAACAAATTATCATGCCTGCTGATCGCAGCTGGGTACGCTTTGTTATCAACGAAGACGCAGCCTTCAGTGATGGCTCTGCAATTACCGCAGAAGACGTGAAATATACATTTAACATGCTCACCACGCATGAGCGCGCACGTCCATTTTACGCGGCTTACTACGGAGATGTGGTTGATGTAGTTATTGAAGACAGTAAAACTATCACATTTAAGTTTAAAGACGACAAAAACAAAGAACTCCCTCTAATTCTTGGTCAGATGCCAGTGCTATCAAAAGCATATTGGGAAAAAGTCGGGTTTGGTTCTGCGGGCTTAGATATCCCTGTTGGTAACGGCCCTTATGTTATTGACCGCTTTGAAGCAGGTCGTTCGATCACCTACAAGAGAAACCCCGATTACTGGGCAAAAAATTTACCAACAGCGAAAGGTAAATATAATTTCGATGAAATCGTTTACGAATACTACAGCGACAACACTGTTGCTCTCGAAGCATTCAAAGCGGGTGAATACGATTTTAGAACCGAGACCACAGCTAGAAACTGGGCCACACAGTATAAAGGTAAGCTGTTCGATTCAGGCGAGCTAATCAAAGAAGAAATCAAACACGAACGCCCATCGGGTATGCAGGCATTCGTTCTCAATACCCGCAAAGCATACTTGAGCGATCCTAAAGTAAGACGCGCGCTCACTTATGCCTTTGATTTCGAATGGACTAACAGCAACTTATTCCACAGTGCTTATAAAAGATCTTCGAGCTATTTCGAAAACTCTGAATTGGCGTCTTCCGGCGTCCCAGAAGGCGAAGAACTTGCCATCTTAGAAAAATTTAAGAAACAGCTTCCAGCAGAAGTATTTACCACGCCCTATTCTGTACCAAGCACAGCAAAACCAAACTCTATTCGCAAAAATCTGCGCTCAGCGATGAGCTTGTTAAAGGAAGCTGGCTACGACGTTAAGAACGGCAAGCGCGTTGATCAAAATGGAAACCCATTTAAACTCGAATTCTTAATGTTCCAAAAAGACTTTGAACGAGTCGTTCAGCCTTTCATTAAGAATTTAGAAAGACTAGGCATTGATGCAAGAATTACAGTTGTTGATACAACTCAGTATATTAATCGTTTGCGCGATTTTGATTTCGATGTCGTTGTCAGTGGCATTGGCCAATCTAATTCGCCAGGCAATGAACAACGTGAGTATTGGAGCTCCAGTAAAGTTGCTGTGCCGGGATCACGTAATTATGCAGGTATCAACGACCCAGTTGTCGACGAACTAATTGAAATGGTTATTAGCTCTCCAGATAGACAATCTCTTATCACTAGCACGAGAGCTTTAGATCGAGTATTACTCTGGGGCCATTACGCGATTCCAAATTGGTACAACCCAGTTGATCGCATCGCGTATAGCAAGAAGCTTGCTCATCCCGAAGTTACACCAAAATCGGGCATTTACTTAGACGCTTGGTGGGTGAAGTAACAGAAATGCCCGCCTACATATTTAAGCGTTTGCTTCTTATGATCCCTACCCTGTTTGGGATCATGCTTCTCAACTTTGTGATTGTCCAAGCAGCTCCCGGCGGCCCTGTAGAACGCATGCTCGCTCAAACCCAAGGAATGGAATCAGATGTCCAAGCCCGTTTAGGGGGCGGCTCTGATACTGCCATGAGCGGCTCAACTAGTGAAAGCTCTAGTTCCAAATACAAAGGTGCTCAAGGCCTCGACCCAGAACTCGTTGAGCGGATCGAGAAGCTTTATGGCTTCGATAAACCTGCGCATGAACGCTTTTGGATCATGATAAAAAGCTATCTCAGCTTTGATTTCGGAGATAGTTTCTTTCGAGATAAAAGCGTCACCGATCTTGTTCTCGAAAAAATGCCCGTATCTATATCACTTGGGCTTTGGTCTACGCTAATCATTTATATGCTATCGATACCAATGGGTATCAAAAAGGCTGTCAATGACGGCAGCCGGTTTGACGTCTGGACGAGCAGCGTCATTATCGTTGGTTATGCGATACCAGGTTTTTTATTCGGCGTGTTACTTATCGTTTTATTTGCCGGCGGAAGTTACTGGGATCTATTTCCCCTTCGCGGACTTACCTCAAGCAACTACGACCAACTCTCGTGGTTAAAGCAGATTCTCGACTACGCATGGCATTTAGTCTTGCCCGTGACAGCAATCGTAGTGGGCGGTTTCGCAACACTCACGATGCTCACCAAAAACTCCTTCTTAGACGAAATCAATAAGCAATATGTCGCAACCGCGCGCGCGAAAGGACTCACTGAGAATCGAGTGCTTTACGGCCATGTCTTTCGAAACGCGATGCTTATTGTTATTGCGGGAATGCCGAGCGCACTGATTGGTATATTTTTTACCGGCTCCATGCTTATCGAAGTCATATTCTCTCTAGATGGTCTCGGGCTATTAGGTTTCGAAGCGGCTCTAAATCGAGATTATCCAGTCATGTTTGGAACCCTCTATATATTCACCATTGTCGGATTGCTGCTGAAGCTGATTAGTGACTTGACCTATGTGCTCATCGATCCGCGAATAGACTTTGAAAGTAGAGAGTCATAATGCAGTTACTCAATACCGACAATTGGTCGCCTCTTAATCGTCGTCGCTTAGAAAATTTCAAAGCAAACCGACGCGGGTACTACTCTCTATGGTTTTTTCTGGCGCTATTTCTTTTCTCATTGTTTGCTGAGCTTGTCGCTAACGACAAACCTCTGCTTATATATTTTGATGGGAGCTTCTATTCTCCGATTAGCCAAGTCTATGCAGAGACCGAATTTGGAGGGGAATTTGAAACAGAAGCCGACTATCGTGATGAATACGTCGTCGAGCTAATCGAAGAGAAAGGCTGGATGCTATGGCCACTTATTCGCTATAGCTACGACACGCACAACTATAACTTGAGTGAACCAGCGCCCTCCTCCCCCACGTCTGATAATTGGCTGGGCACAGACGATCAGGCGCGAGACGTATTTGCGCGAGTAATTTATGGCTTTAGGATCTCTGTCTTATTCGGCTTAGCGTTGACAATTTTCTCATCCATCATTGGAGTAGCTGTTGGCGCATTACAAGGATACTACGGCGGAAAAGTCGATCTAATTGGCCAGCGATTCATAGAGATTTGGTCAGGGCTACCAGTACTATTTCTGCTAATCATTCTATCAAGCATGATTGAACCGAGCTTCTGGTGGTTACTTGGAATCATGCTGTTATTCAGCTGGATGGGCTTAGTCGATGTTGTTCGTGCCGAGTTCCTGCGCGCACGTAATCTTGAATATGTTAGAGCGGCTAGAGCCTTAGGCCTGAACAATGCAGGCATTATGTTTCGCCACATACTACCGAATGCGATGGTTGCAACTTTAACCTTTATGCCGTTCATATTGACGGGGTCTATCACAACTCTTACTTCGCTCGATTTCTTAGGATTTGGCCTACCTCCCGGATCTCCTTCACTTGGCGAGCTGATCTCGCAAGGTAAAACAAACCTTCATGCACCTTGGCTTGGAATGACAGCATTCATCGTACTTGCTCTTATGCTCTCATTACTCGTATTTATCGGCGAAGCAGTGCGCGATGCCTTTGATCCGAGAAAGATTTAAACGGAACTCATCATGACTACACCAATTATTTCCGTCCAAGATCTGAGCATCGCTTTTGAACATAACAATGTTCAGCAAACCGTAGTTCACAACGTTAGTTTCGATGTATTCAAAGGAAAGACACTCGCTCTTGTAGGTGAAAGTGGATCTGGTAAATCTGTCAGTACGAATGCGATCATGCAGCTCCTTCCAAAACAAACTGTGCGTTACACATCAGGTAAAATCACCTTCGAAGGTCACGACCTACTCCAAGCTGACGAACGTCATCTAAGAGGTGTGCGAGGCAACAAAATTGGAATGATTTTCCAAGAGCCAATGACCTCTCTTAATCCTTTACATACAGTTGAGAAACAAATTAGTGAGGTGCTTGAGATACATCAAGGACTTCGCGCTCACCAGTGCAAAGAGCGCTGCCTTGAGCTCTTACGTTTGGTTGGAATACCAGAACCGGAACGAAGACTAAGCGCCTACCCTCATGAGCTTTCTGGAGGACAAAAGCAGCGCGTAATGATTGCTATCGCTCTTGCTAATGAACCAGAGGTACTCATTGCCGATGAACCAACAACAGCGCTAGATGTAACGGTTCAAAAGCAGGTTTTAGAGCTAATCGCTGATCTACAGACAAAACTAGATATGGCCATCATTCTCATTTCGCATGATCTCAATGTCGTCAGACAATATGCAGATCACGTATGCGTTATGCGATATGGGCACGTTGTAGAGCATGGCAATGCCGAAGCAATATTCAACTCCCCTACAGAAGAATACACGCAAACGCTAATTAACTCAGAACCAAGCGGCTCTCCATACCCCGTCGAAGAGAATTCCGATACGATTCTTCAAACAGAACAGCTAAGTGTTGATTTTATTCTTAGACGTAATGTTTTCGGCAAACCGACACGCAGCTTTCAGGCTGTAAAGCAAATGGACCTGTCATTAAGAAAAGGTGAAACACTAGGTATTGTTGGCGAAAGTGGCAGCGGCAAAACTACGACTGGAATGGCGATACTAAAGTTGCTCGATTGCACGGGTTCAATCACCTTCAACGGAAAACGAATTGACCAGTTAAACCAAAGCCAGTTCCGTCCTTTTCGTCGTGAAATTCAAATCGTTTTTCAAGACCCATTTGGAAGCCTAAGCCCCCGAATGTCGATTGGCCAGATCATTGCTGAGGGCCTTGATATTCACGGCATTGGCTCGGAATCTGAGCGAGAGCAAATGATCATCGACGCGCTAACTGAAGTTGAGCTCGACCCAGAAGTGCGACATCGCTATCCACATGAATTTTCGGGCGGACAGCGCCAGCGTATCGCTATTGCACGAGCTTTGATCCTCAAGCCTGAAATCATTATTTTGGATGAACCGACATCGGCGCTAGATAGAAGTATCCAAGTTCAAGTAATCGAGCTACTTAAGAATATCCAGAAAAAGTATCAGATCGCTTATATCTTTATTAGTCACGACTTGGCTGTTGTCCGCGCATTAAGTCATCGCGTTATGGTCATGCAACACGGCCAAGTTATCGAACAAAACGATTGTGAACAGCTCTTTTCATCTCCACAGCATGAATACACAAAAGAATTGCTTGATGCCGCATTCTTTTACGGACACAATCCGGCGACCGCTTAAACAGATTATTTCTAAGGGATCACTATGGGCTTTTTAGCTGGTAAAAAAGTACTTATTATCGGTGTAGCAAGTAAGCTTTCCATTGCTACCGGCATCGCAGACGCTATGCATCGTGAAGGCGCTGAAATTGCACTGACTTACCAAACAGAGAAGCTGAAAAAAAGGGTTGTTGATTTTGGGAAAAAATGGAACAGCCAATTAATTCTTCCCTTAGATGTATCTGACGATGCGCAAATTGAAGCCGTTTTTGAAGAGATTTCAAAGCAGTGGGGTTCTATCGACATTGTGGTGCATTCAGTTGGTTATGCGCCTGCTCATGAACTAGAAGGCGATTATGTTGATGCGACCACTCGTGAAGGATTCGCTATCGCCCATGATATCAGCGCCTATAGTTTCGTTGCGCTCGCTAAGTACGCACGTCCTTTGATGAGAGAAAAAGGCGGTTCATTGCTTACATTAACTTATCTTGGCTCACAACAGGTCGTTCCGAATTACAACGTTATGGGCCTTGCTAAAGCGAGCCTTGAAGCCAATGTTCGTTACATGGCGAATAGCTTGGGCGCAGATGGTATTCGCGTGAATGCTATCTCCGCTGGTCCGATTCGAACATTAGCTGCTTCAGGAGTTAAAAACTTCAGAAAAATGTTGAATGAAACCGCTAAGCAAGCCCCATTGAAGCGCAATGTTACTATCGAAGAAGTGGGTAATGCGGCTGCATTTATGTGTAGCGACTTAGCGAGTGGAATTAGTGGAGAGATTTTGTTCGTTGATGGCGGATTTAATACCACCGCTATGCATCCTTTGGACGATGCCTAACTAAGTTAGCTAACGTAAACAGCACTAGTTCACTGAATAGTCTGCTAGTTTGCGTATGCTTACGGTTTTACTGGGAAGTTAGAGAGAAACAACTGCGTATGTTTCGCATTTTAAAAGTTGCGCTAGTCACTTTGAGCATTGTATTGCTTGGCGCGTGTACGAATATGAAGGGTGCATCTAAATCCTCGACTTCTCTGACTAGTTTTCTAGGTTTTTCGGAATTACCTGATTGGTACATCACTTCCCGCTATACCTATCCTGACTCAGACTATCGCGATAATGACTTTGGCTTACCTGTGCATTTTCGTGATGTAGGCGAAGGCGATACCATTGTCCTTATCCATGGCGAGCTTTCCTCTGTTCACACATGGAACCGCTGGGTCGAAATACTTCGCCAAGAATTTCGTGTTATCGCGATTGATTTACCTGGCTCAGGTTTAACGGGGGCACCACGCTGCATTCGCTCACCAGAAGATCTATGTCCTGAAAACTTAAGTCGTGATTACCTGAGTCATACCCTCACCTACCTAATTGAAGATCTCGAGCTCCGAAACTTTCATTTAGTCGGTGCTTCTTACGGCGGATATTTAGCTGCACGTTACGCTATAGACAACTCAAATAAAGTAAAAACTCTTACTTTGGTATCGCCTCTTGGCATGCAGCAAGAGCCCCCTTTCATGGTCCGATACTTAGATAATACAGGCCTACTTTCCGAGTATTTTCAACCATCAACGATCGTTACCACAATGGTAGATGATTTTTACGCCAATCCAGAAAAAATCACCCCCGACACCCTCCAGCGTTACATCCATCTTTTGCAAGGCCCAGGAGCGCATGCGACAAATGTACGTCACGCCAGCCTAGCGCGCGAGCTGATGGAGTACGGAACTCAAGAGACTCTGAGTAACATTGAAAATCGCGCTCTAATTATGTGGGGAAATAAAGACAAATGGGGTGACTTCGAGCACGCCGAGAGATGGGTGGAAGAAGTTCCAAATGCAATGATGGTTGAGTATAAAGGAATCGGGCATTTGGCGATGGAAGAGCATGCAGAAGACTCTGCCTATGACTTAATTGCTTTCATAAACGACGAACCTCTGCCGACTCTCGAAGGCTTAGGCCGCGATTCCTTCACCTTACAAGATGCGGTTAATTCTGTAGGTGATAAAGAAGCCTTATTTGGTGATGGCTTACCAGAAATGACTGACGAGCAATAAGTAAAAGCACACCGCTCGTTAATTTAAGAAATTAGCGAGCAAGCCCTTCCAATCATCAATACCTGTTTGTTCAGAATCCAAAAACTCAAAACCTATAAGAAAGCCGTCATTATGGGTACGTACCCAACGGACTTCTCCTGCTAGTCGATAGTTTTTGTCATATTCATCAAGATCGATCACAAGCGTATGAATCGCTCCGACTTTCATTGAATCGTCGGCTAGCAACTGAGCGCCCGTTGCAGAGATGTCCAGCACTTCACAGCGAACAATTTCAGGGCTCGAAGTTTCATCTGGTGTCGGTGCAACGAGTTCAACAAAGATTTCGCCACTGCGATACATCCGTGCTTCGCGGCGCCGCTCGTCATCACTGTAATACCTAATCATATATTCCTTTACCGAAGCTTGTTTTTGTTTTGAATAACAAAAGTATAGACAGCGATGTTCAAAAGGTTATCGATAATCACAGGTTTTTTCATAATGTTTCACGGAACATTCGCTATGTCGTTGCAAAGCATTAACGTTTAGGTCAACATCGTGCCCACAAAGACAAACTTTCTGTTGTTAAAACAATAACCTGTCGGAAACGAAACGATATCAGTAGGTTAAATAAATGAGCGCTGAATTAGATAATATAAATGTTGCGAGCCAAGAACTCCTTATTACTCCCGCACAACTAAAGCAAGACATCCCTCTTACCGAGAAAGCGAAAGAAGTTGTCACTGAAGGTCGCGAAACGATCAATAATATCCTTGATCGCAAAGACAAGCGTATCTTCCTTGTTGTCGGTCCTTGTTCAATTCATGACATTGATGCTGCCAAAGATTACGCCCTAAGGCTAAAAGAATTGGCAGACAAAGTAAGCGACACTATTTACCTAGTCATGCGCGTTTATTTTGAAAAGCCACGCACAACGATTGGCTGGAAGGGATTGATCAATGACCCACATCTAAACGATTCATTTGAAATCGAAGATGGTCTTCATATTGGTCGTAAGCTTCTGATCGACATCGCAGAAATCGGCCTACCGACTGCTACAGAAGCGCTTGATCCGATTTCTCCGCAATACCTTCAAGACACAATCTCTTGGTCTGCAATCGGAGCAAGAACAACTGAATCGCAGACACACCGTGAAATGAGCTCTGGTCTGTCTGTTGCTATTGGCTTTAAAAACGGAACAGATGGTGGACTTGGTGTAGCAATCAATGCACTTGGATCAGTCGCACACCCTCATAGCTTCCTGGGAATCAACCATGAAGGCCAATGTTCAATTGTACGTACAAAAGGTAACCCATACGCACACGTTGTATTGCGTGGCGGCGGCGGTAAGCCAAACTACGATTCCGTGAACGTTGCGCTCTGCGAACAAGCTCTAGAGAAAGCAAATCTGGCAAGCAATATTATGATTGATTGTAGCCATGCAAACTCAAACAAAGATCCAGCATTGCAACCACTGGTAATGCAAGACGCTACGAATCAAATTATTGACGGTAACAAGTCAATCATTGGATTGATGATCGAAAGTAATATTAATTTCGGGAATCAATCAATTCCTGAAAACTTAGAAGAGCTGGAATACGGCGTATCTGTGACAGATGGTTGTATTGATTGGGAAACTACAGAGAAAGCTATTCTAGATATGCATGCGAAATTGAAGGACGTTCTTCCTACACGCTAAGCATCTCAAGCGCTGCTTTCATTATCTCAGCAGCGCTTAACCTCTCTATGCACTAATTTTTTGTTCTTGAGTTATTCTTTTTATCGTTAAATCTTCTATATAACAGCGATCTTCAACTTTTAACCCCGCACAAGCTACTGCCAGTTTTTGTATCGGACCTTTGGTTTGCAAATCAATAACGGCAGACATCATTGTACTTGCCTTATCGTTTACACTTTGCTCTTCGACCAGGGCTACATAATCGCCACTAGAATCGGAATAAGATAGACACAGCGTAACCAAGCGAGACTCCTCCGAAAAGCCAAACCTCAGCCAGCTCGCGACCTCAAAACTATGCTGCTGGCTTCTCTTATCAAGGGCAGTTGTAGACTTTTGTTTTGATTTCGAAAAACGGGATAGCAATCCTTTTGATTTGCTGACCTTATTAATTGTGGTTTGAGGCTCGTTCAAGCCGACGCTCGGGAGAGATACGTTTTGCAACTCTAGGATACGAATTGCAGATTTAGGAATGATGTTCATAATGTGCCTAACAGTGTTACTACTAGATTCATTATGACACTTAATGTCAGTTTCAGTCGGTCATGGTTATCTTAGGGCGCGTGAAGCGCAGCAATGAAAAACAATTCGCTACATTTCGATTCACACAATTACACACTTAGTTAAGACTGCCATCCCAACTTTTCGTGAAGATTCACGACAGTACCAATAATAATAATCGTTGGAGCTTTAAGCTCAGCAGCCGTAACGTCTGCCGCTACGCGAGACAGAGAGCTAATCAATACACGCTGATCTGGTAAGGTTCCGCGTGAAATAACTGCCACAGGCATATCCTGCGACATGCCTTGATTCACTAGACCTTCTGCAATTTGAGGTAAAGCGACCAAGCCCATATAGAATACGAGCGTTTGCTGTTCAGCGACAAGGCTAGGCCAATCTAACTCCGAGCTATTATTCTTCAAATGCCCAGTCACAAAACGCACAGATTGAGCATGATCTCGATGCGTCAATGGAATTCCCGAATAGCTCGCACACCCTGCAGCTGCAGTAATACCCGGAACAACTTGAAATGGAACGCCATGCTCTGAGAGCGTTTCGATCTCTTCCCCACCTCGCCCAAATATAAAGGGGTCTCCGCCTTTTAAGCGAAGAACACGTTTACCTTGTTTGGCGAGTTTAGCTAGCAATTCGTTGATACTTTCCTGTTGCATCGTATGATGAGAACGCCGCTTACCGACATCTATCATATCCGCGTCTTGGCGAACTAGGTTGAGTATTTGGGGCGACACAAGACGATCAAATAACACGACGTCTGCCTGTCTAATCAACCGCAATGCTCTAAAGCTAAGTAAATCAGGATCACCAGGCCCTGCACCAACGAGATAAACTTCTCCAACGCCCTGCGTGGAACTCGCTATGCTATCTAAGCTCTCTAGTAACAAACGCTCCGCGTCTTCATCACGTCCACTGTATACAAGATCTGCAACACGACCTTCTAGCTGACGCTCCCAAAAAGCACGACGGGCATTATTAGTTGAGAGCTTTTCTCGTACCTTATCTTTATAGCGTAATGCTAGCTCAGCCAAAGCTTCGAGCCTTGCCGGCAATACGGATTCGATACGATTACGAACAAGGCGAGTTAAGGTAGGATGCTGACCTGCACTCGATACCGCGACCGATATCGGGCCTCGATCAATTACAGCAGGAAGCAAAAAATCACTATCGTCTATGGAATGTGCCACATGAACTGGGATACCAGCTTGGCGAGCCTGCTGAGCAAAAAAGACGTCAGCGCTATGATCTTCAGATGCCGCAACTGCAAAAATAACGTTTTCAAACAATTGAGAGCTAAGAGAATCAAGGCCTGTACTATGAATAACATCCACCGATTCAAACTCAGTAAACCTATCCTTAGCAGTCTCATCAATACTAATTACGGTAATCGGAAATTCTGTTCGTTGTAGAAATCGAACTTTTCTAGTCGCAACGTCACCACTACCAAAGACAAGAACTGACTGCCCTTGCGGCTTAAAATACAACGGAAGCCAGTTCATAAGAGCGTCTCTTAGCGAATAACGTCGATATTACCCATGTATGATTTAAGTGCTTCTGGCACTTTAATCGAACCATCTTCTTGCTGATAGTTTTCAAGTACCGCAATCATGGTACGACCTACCGCTAAACCTGATCCATTCAGGGTATGCACCAATGCCGGCTTCCCGCTAGCTTGGTCACGGTAACGCGCTTGCATGCGACGAGCTTGGAAGTCACGCGTGTTGCTACATGACGAGATTTCACGATAAGCCTGCTGACCTGGTAACCAAACCTCCAAGTCATAGGTTTTTACCGCTGAGAAACCTAAATCACCACCACAAAGCATCACTTTTCTATAAGGAAGCTCCAAAGCCTGAAGAATACCTTCGGCATGCGACGTTAAGGTTTCAAGCGCGGCGTCAGAATCTTCTGGTTTTACTACCTGAACGAGTTCAACTTTATCGAATTGATGCTGACGGATCATACCTCGCACATCACGCCCATAAGAACCTGCTTCACTTCTGAAACAAGGTGTATGACACACGAATTGTAATGGTAGCTCAGCTTCTTCAACAATTTCATTACGAACAATATTTGTCGCAGGAACCTCTGCAGTAGGAATCAGATAAAACTCTCTATCTGCATGGAGCTTAAATAAATCTTCTGCAAATTTTGGCAACTGACCGGTACCGTACAAAGACTCGTCATTGACGATGTACGGCAGGTATAGCTCTTCATAGCCATTAGTCTCGGTATGCGTATCAAGCATAAATTGAGCAAGAGCACGATGTAATTTAGCTAAGGCGCCACGCATCAATACAAAGCGCGATCCGGTTAGCTTACTTGCTGTTTCGAAATCTAATTTGCCCAAGCCTTCGCCTAACGCAACATGATCCTTCACTTCAAAATCAAACGTAGTTGGTTCGCCCCAAACAGCGACTTCGACGTTATCATTTTCGTCGTTACCAGTAGGAACCTCTTCGTCAGGAATGTTTGGCATTCCAGCTAACAACGCATTTATCTCATCTTGAAGAACTTTAAGCTCGGCTTTTTTCTCTTCTAAAGCAGCGCCCATCTTATCCATTTCAGCAATTAGTGGTGCAATATCTTCGCCGGCCGCTTTAGCTTTACCAATTCCCTTCGAACGGGCATTACGCTCGCTTTGCAAGGTCTCAGTTTCCACTTGAATCGCTTTACGTCTTTCTTCTAAAGCTTCAAATCCGGCTACATCAAGCTCATATTTTTTGATTTTAAGGCGCTCTGCAATTGCTTGAGCGTCGCTACGAATAAGTTTTGGATCTAACATGACTAATCAACTTCGTTTAATTTTGTTCAATTCTTTATGCGAGGCAGTAACGACTAATTACGATACCCAACCACAGTGCCGTAATAGACAACAACACTGAACTAAAAATATAAAGTAGCGCATACGAAAGCGCACCTTTCTCAATGAAAGCCCACACCTCTAGAGAGAACGCGGAAAAGGTCGTGAAAGCACCAAGGCCTCCCGCCATAATGACAGGTTTCAAGTCTGGGTGAATAATAGCTTTTTCGACAATCGCAACATAAGCTACTCCCATCAAAAACGACCCAACAACATTGACGGAAAGAGTCGCCCAAGGGAAAAAACGCTGGCCGACAAGAAGAGTGACACCGAAACGTAACAGTGCGCCAACTGCGCCTGCTATGGCAACGCCAATAAGCACTTTCATTTCCCTGCTCCCCCCCTTCTTGATTGTAGACGCAGTGTACCGACCTTATTCGGTGATTACACTATTGCCTTCAACAACTTTCTTATCTTTTAAGCACTGGTTGCAATAACAAGACAAGTGCTGAGCACCCGACACTGACTCAGCGTTCACTGAATCCAAATCAAAACCACCTTCAGGTAAGCACCAACATCTCACTTGCGAAAGATTCGATTCCGCGTCCAGCGCAGCCATACCGCATTTGTTTTCGTTACCGCAAGACGGGCAAACAGCTTTATTATTCACTCGTACTTTCAAAACGTTGCGCTGCGCGATTCTTTTTCACCGCATCAGGCGTAAATACTTGGCCCGTCATTGCGATGAAAATACCGCTTTCCTTGCTTTGTAGCGCACCTAACGCCACACCAACGTTAAAGAGACCATCGCTATCAAGAAAACGTGCTGGACGCATAGCTCCCGTAAAAACAATCGTTTTTCCAGGCATATCACCAAGCGCCTGAGCACTGTCGACCATCGTGTCTGTACCATGTGTCACAAGCACTTTGTCACATCCAAGACTTTCTATGCACGCCTTCAGCGCCGCGCGGTCGTCGTCCGTTAACTCTAAACTATCTTTGCGACAAATCTCATGCTGTTCAACTTCAACGCCAGACCCAATACGGGCCAACAATTCCGGGATGATTGACTCAACAACTTTATAATCGCTAAGCGCATCAAAGTAATCTTTATCTATCGTACCGCCGGTTGTAACTAATGCTATTTTCGTCATCGTTTACCCTTCGAACCTCTTCGATTTTTCTTAGAGCGGCGACTTTCAAACGCCTTCGCTTCATTCTTGCGATTCGCTTTGACTTTGTCTTTTGCCGATAACTTATTAGTAGGATTCGCAAACGGATTCTCGCTCGATTTAAAATCAAAACGAATCGGCGTACCTTTTACTTTCAATACTTTTCTGAACGTATTTTCCAAGTATCGCTTGTAGCTATCTGGCAAGTCATCGGTTTTAGAACCATGAACAACAATAACAGGTGGGTTTGAACCGCCTTGGTGCGCGAAACGCAATTTGATTCTACGTCCACGAACAACAGGTGGCTGATGATCGCTTACTGCATCTTGAAGCAGTTCTGTCAGTCGTTTTGTTGGCCATTTAGCAAATGCTGACTTGTATGCCTGATCTATAGACTTATACATGTCACCCACACCACTTCCGTGCTTCGCAGAAATAAAGTGTGTATTTGCATAATCCATAAAGACTAATCGGCGAGAGAGCTCATTTTTTACAGCGTCTTTTTCTTCACCAGTCATGCCGTCCCATTTATTGACAGCAATAACAATCGCGCGTCCAGCATCCATTGCAAAGCCAAGTAGATGAAGATCTTGCTCAACAACTCCCTCACGAGCATCGATCACTAATACCACTACGTTGGAGTCAGCGATCGCCTGCAGTGTTTTTACAATTGAAAACTTCTCAACCGTCTCTTTTACATTTTTTCGGCGACGAACACCTGCAGTATCGATTATGGTGTAGGGCTTCTCTCTACGTTCGTAAGGAATATAAACGCTGTCTCGCGTTGTACCAGGCATATCGAAAACAACGACACGTTCTTCCCCCAGTAAGCGATTCACCAAGGTTGATTTACCAACGTTAGGACGACCAATGATTCCGATACTACAACCATGAGGCTCTTGGTCTTCCACCTCATCAGCTTCTGGAAAGTTATCGATAATCTCACTAGTCAAAGACGTGATTCCACGATTTTGTGAGGCTGCAGTTAAGTGATGGGTTCCTATACCAAGCTTATAAAAATCAGCTTCCACTGCGTCTTGACTCAACCCATCAACTTTATTTACGACAAGTTCGCACGGCTTACCTGACTGTCGTATCGACTTCGCAATGATCTCATCGGCGGGCGTTAAGCCGTCTCTTGCTGATACAACAAACAGAACCAAATCCGCTTCTTCAATCGCAAGATATGACTGTTCGGCCATCGCCATATCGATGCCTTCTTCGTCTCCCGTCAAACCACCCGTATCAATAACGATATACTTCTTATCGCCATGGTGACCCTCGCCATATTTTCTGTCACGAGTCAGCCCCGGATAGTCAGCAACAATCGCATCGCGCGACTTTGTCATCCGGTTAAAGAGAGTTGATTTCCCAACATTTGGTCGCCCTACAAGAGCTATTACAGGAACCATTTAATCGTATTCCGCTTAAAGATTTAATTCGTAGGTGTACAGATCGCCAGAACGAGTATAGACGTAGAGTGTGGATTCAACGACTTTGATGCGTCCTAATACGCCATCACTATCGGGGCGAACACGCCCTACAAGTTCGCCATTGCTTAAATCAAGAAAATGAACATAACCCTCAAAATCAGCGACCACTCCATAATTTAGAATTGTCGTAACAGCACCTAAACGTCGGTATAGAAGTTTTTCCGTTTCCCAAAGCTCTTTGCCTGTCGATGCCTCGACCGCAAAAACTCTTCCGTCGGAATCTGCAGAAATAATAGTATTCCCATCTTCGGACACCCCTACGCCTGAATAAGAGGATAAGGCCATCGACCACAAGGTTTCACCAGTAGTAAGACTGATGGCTTTCAAGTCGCCTTGATAAGCGGTTGCATAAAGTGTTCTTCCGCTTAAGACAAAAGTTCCATCGACATCTACTAGACGTTCAAGCTCAGTGCGTCCGCTTGGTGTTCCCAAGTTAACAGACCATTGCTTACGACCCGAATCAATCGCAATACCGATCAAGGCCCCATTAGCGAGACCCACATATACTGAGTCACCGCTAATTAAAGGAGAAGATGTGCCGCGCAGAGAAAGAACTGGCGTATCGCTATCATAACGCCACCTTTGTGCTCCAGTATCAGCGTTAATCCCAAATACCTTCCCATCGCTGGCATGCACAACTACCGTAGACCCGTCGCTTGCTACAACACTCAGTGCTTCTGAACTTAATCGCGCTTGCCACAATTCTTGGCCATTGCTACGAGATAAAGCAATAAGTTGCCCTTGGAACGTACTCACATAGAGCTGGCGACTATCTCCCGACACACCGCCACTAACCCTGCGATCTAAATCTACTTCCCACTCTAAACGACCAGTTTCTGTGGAGCGAGATTGTAATTCACCATCTATGTCGATTGTGAATACGCTGGGCCCACTAACGAAGGGCTCTAGCTGTAGTTGTAATTCATCATCACCAGAACCTGCATCAGCGTCCCACGCTTTATCAACAGAAATCGGGTTTTCAATACGTGTTAATTCTGTAGGAATGTTTCCAGTGTCAGAACTACAAGCAAAAAGCGCGGTAAAAACCGCGCTCAAGCCAAGACACTGTATAAGTCTCTTTGTCATACTATGATCCATGAAGGTGACTAAAGGCTCTGTGTGTCCACACCCAAGTCAGACAATTTGACACCTAAAAGTGGTGCTCGTTGTGGCGCATCTTTCACCATATCAAACGCCGCTAGATAACTTTCTTTTGCTGACTCGCGATCACCTTGAAGAATGTAGATATCGCCCTTAATTTCAAGATATGCAGGGGCGAATGCTTCATCTGATGCATCGAGTAAAGCATGCGCAGCTTCATACTCACCTTTCGCTGATAGAATGCGAGCTTTACGTGCATTAACGATGTGGATCGTACGCGGGTCTTCATTTGATTCTAAAACGAAATCAAGTTCTGCAAGCGCAGTATCGTAATCTTTGGCAGTCACGGCTTGTTTCGCCAAGAACAATGCTGCAAAACGCGCATATTCAGAATCTATAAATTTCTCTTTAAGCTCGTTCGCAATAAAGCTAGCTGACTGGTCGTCGCCTAAGCCTGCTTGCTGGGTAGAGATGCTAACCAACTGCTGATATAACGCAGAGGCTGTCGCTTTATCATTCTCTACGTTGTTTTGCCATGCACGATAACCAAATACAATTGCAAGAGCAGCAACAACGGCTAGCAACACAGAACTACCGTTATTCTTCCACCAGTTTTTAATCGCTGCGATTTGTTCTTCTTCGGTCTTAAACTCGTCCACAAATTACTCCACTTAACTCAATTTCTTATTAGCAGCTAATCAGCCGCGCAGTAGTTTACTGCATTCAAACAACGATGTATTTAATCAAATCACTTTGAGCAACGCTTTTTTGTTCTTCATCACTCTTTAAAGGCTTAACCAAAGCTGTGTCGGTATCAATTTCGTTACTGCCAAGAATAACCGCATAGCGCGCACCAGACTTGTCCGCTTTTTTCATTTGAGATTTGAACGAGCCCTGCCCCATATTTTGCAACACACGAAGACCACCTTCAGATCGCAAGTGACCTGCTAATTCGAAGGCTTTAATTTGAGTACCATCACCTGCGGCGACAATATAAACATCCGCAACCACATCAAGCTCTTCAGGGAATACCTTAAGCTCTTCGAGCAGAAGAACAAGACGCTCTACACCCATCGCAAAACCAACGCCAGGAGAACCCTTTCCACCAAGCTGTTTTACCAAGCCATCGTAACGACCACCCGCACACACCGTACCCTGCGCACCAAGCGCATCGGTAACCCATTCGAACACCATATTCGAGTAGTAATCTAGGCCACGTACTAATTTAGGATTCACTACATAGCGAATACCTAAACCATCCAAAAATGCCGTTAATTCTGCAAAGTGCTTTTTCGAATCTTCACCGAAGAAGTCTGTGAGAACAGGCGCCTGCTCAAGTATTTTTTGAGTCTGCTCAGACTTTGAATCCAAAATTCTCAAAGGATTTGTATCAAGACGCCGAACACTATCTTCATCAAGCTGGTCTTTGAAATCAGATAAATAAACCACAAGAGCAGATTTGAATGCCAAACGCTCTTCGGGCAAACCTAAGGAGTTAATCTGAAGCTCTACCGAGTCACGGATTCCTAGTTTTTTCCATAATTGATCTGTCAACGCAATAAGTTCTGCGTCGATATCTGGACCTTCAAACCCAAAACACTCAACACCAATCTGATGAAACTGGCGATAACGACCTTTTTGAGGACGTTCGTGACGGAACATAGGTCCCTGATACCACAAGCGCTGCGTTTGATTAAAAAGCAAGCCGTGTTGCTCCGCTGCACGAACACAACACGCCGTGCCCTCCGGACGCAAAGTCAGGCTATCGCCATTGCGGTCTTCAAAGGTATACATTTCCTTTTCAACGATATCCGTGACCTCACCAATCGAGCGTTTAAACAACTCGGTTTGCTCGACAATCGGCATACGAATCTCTTGATAGCCATGCTTACTCAATAAGTCAGAGACGATATTTTCGAGGTATTGCCATTTTGACGATTGGCCGGGAAGTAAATCATTCATTCCACGGATAGCTTGAATCTTTGCCACAAATAAACCTTTTATTAAAACGCGAAACTAAGCTTTCGCAATAACATTTTCTTCTTGCGCCTGCTTAGCTTCAGCTTGCGCACGGATACGTTTTTCTAACTGATCAACCAAGTCATCATTTGAAAGCTTATGATCTGGTTTGCCATCGACATAAACGAGATTGTTCGGAGATCCACCAGTTAACCCAAGATCTACTTCTTTAGCTTCACCAGGACCGTTAACAACACATCCAATAATGGCAACATCGAGCGGCGTTGAAATATCTTCGAGACGTGTTTCAAGCTCATTCATTGTCTTAACGACATCGAAGTTTTGTCGCGAGCAACTAGGGCAAGCAATAAAATTGATACCTTTTGAACGAAGCTTTAAAGACTTAAGAATGTCATAACCGACTTTGACTTCTTCAACAGGATTTGCTGCCAGCGAAACACGAAGCGTATCGCCAATACCATCCATTAAAAGCATGCCAAGACCAACTGCAGACTTAACCGCTCCAGCCCTAAAACCGCCCGCTTCTGTAATACCCAAGTGCAATGGCTGATCAATCAATCGAGCGATTTCTCTATATGCTGCAACCGTCATGAACACATCAGACGCTTTTAAACTCAGCTTGAAGTTATCGAAATTATGTCTCTGCAAAATCTCGACATGACGCATCGCAGACTCAACAAGCGCAGCAGGCGTTGGCTCGCCGTACTTCTTCTGCAAGTCTTTCTCTAGCGACCCTGCATTCACACCAATTCGGATTGGAATCCCGTGGTCTTTAGCACTCGCAATGACCTCACGAATACGTTCTTCTTTACCGATATTTCCGGGATTGATACGTAAACAATCGACCCCATATTCAGCAACTTTAAGTGCAATTTTGTAATCAAAATGAATATCTGCAACTAAAGGTACTGGCGAGCCTTGCTTGATTAACTTAAATGACTCGGCGGCATCCATCGTTGGGACTGATACCCGAACAATGTCCGCCCCCGCATCGGCTAATTCTTGAATTTGCCCGAGCGTCGTTTGGACGTCGGTGGTCTCAGTATTCGTCATACTTTGCACTGCAATCGGAGCATCTCCGCCCACAGGCACATCACCCACCATAATTTGACGGGAAACTCTTCGCTTTATCGGCGACTCAAACTTCATAACTCTACTCTACAGTAAATTCTGCGCGTCCAGTTGTGCTGACATAGGACGAAATATCGTACTGGACATCGTTTACGAACACTTGCGCAACACTTGCATCGCCAAGAACAACGCGAAGTGCCGTTGAAAATTCATAGTCAAACTTACGACCATCACGCATCAAATCAGCGCTGATACGATTATCTTGGTCATCATATATTTCAAACCAACAGTCACCTGTAAAAGTGATTGAAATTGTCCCTCTGACTTGAGGTTGATCTTGATTTGAAAGCGCTGAAACTTCATCCACAGGCTGACTTTCAGAAGACTGATCTTCTGCATCTAGATTCGATGATTGAATAGCTACATCAGTTACTGCAGACGTTTCGCCTAAGGTTTCAGCAGCGGACTGTTTCTCATCAACTAACACAAGCTCTACTGAATCATTCTCTTCCGCCACTTCCTCCGGCGCTGCCGGGGGTTCAACAACCGCCCCTGGACTTTCCAACGAACTATCTGAACGCTGTTCAAGCTCATGCTCATTCTCACTACCAATCAAGGTCCAGACCAGTAAAGCGCAAACCACCACAATCGACCCTGCAACACCAGTCAATTTCATCAAATGAATACGTTTTGCTTTGAGCTTTTCGTCAGCTTGCTGCTTGTCTAGCTGCCTCTTTTCTTCCACGATGACTGTGAGCTGTCTTTCAAGCAATTCCACCATGCGCTCTTCATGCAAACCAACTAAACGACAGTAAGATCGAAAATACCCTTTCAAAAAGACATCGCTGGAAAAATCATGATAATTTTCGGATTCGATCATTGCGACAACACTTGGACGCAAGTGAAGCTGACTTGCCACCTCATCGATCGACAAACGAAGTTCGTCTCTTGCCGCCCTGAGAATAGGTCCGGGATGAGTAATTTCTTGGACTTCTTCTTGTTCACTCATGCTTATTTACCGAAATATAGACTTAGGTAGTTTTTATATTCTTGTGAGTCTGGATATAACTCACGCAAAAGTGCAGCTAGACTTTCGGCCTGCTTTACAGCATTAAAATGTTTGGCAATACGTACGCCTTGCCACAAGGTCTGAGCCGAGTGAGTCAACGCCTGTTGTGCAATTTGATTCACAAGTCGATTGTAGTAAAACTGCGCACGTTTAAAGTCGTTCTTGGTGAGCAATAACTCTGTCATTCCAGCTAATGCGTTCGAGTTAAATCGATCAAGCTGCAAAGCGCGCTCGTAAGCTAAGATTGCTGCATCAGGATTATCGAGGCGAATCTGACACAAAGCGATATTGGTATACAACTGACTTCTAGAAGGGAATGTAGTATCTTCCGCCGCGATTAAAAATTGCTCCAGCGCTGTCTCAAAACGTCCTTCCGTAAATAAATACGCTGCATAGTAAGTGCGGCCGCGCGTATACGTTGAATCCGCTGCAATTGCCTTCTTGAACATTTTTTCGGCGATTTCTTTATCGCCCTGACGAGAATAAATAAGGCCAAGAGCACTATTAGCCGGCGCATTATCATCATCAATTTCTAAAGCTCTATTTAGATGTTTCTTCGCCCGCGTAAAGTCTTCTCGTTTGATGTACTCAAAGCCAAGATTAACGTAGCGTTCAAGTGCAACCTCAGGATCTGCGTTGCGAGACAAGGAGCTATCATTTGTCGTCACACATGCAGCCAACAAAACTGTTAAACCGAGAATTATTATAATACGGCTCATCATAGTTAAATTTACTCGTTCATTTGTCTCAGATTTATGTATCGTTCGCTGCGCTTAGTACGATCATCAACGCGCCCGACTAATTGGCCACACGCAGCATCTATATCGTCACCACGAGTTGTTCTAACTGTCGTGATGTACCCACCCTCTGTCAGCCACTCTTGAAAACGACGCACCTCGTTATTGCTTGGCTTTTTATACCCGCTATGCGGAAACGGGTTAAATGGGATCAAATTGATTTTACAAGGCAAACCTTTCAATACTTCAATTAACTGTTGGGCATGCTCTTTACGATCATTCACGCCAGCGAGCAATGTGTATTCTATGGTCGCTTTACGCTTGTCTGGCAATCCACTCAGGTAATTCTTTACCGAGGTCATTAGCACGTCAATTGGGTACTTTTTATTTACAGGTACCAATTCATTTCGTAACTCATCATTTGGCGCATGCAAGGAGATCGCGATACTTGCATCCGTCACTTCGCTCATTTTATCAATCGCAGGCACTACACCCGCAGTACTCACCGTAAGACGCCGCTTAGAAATCCCATAAGCAAGATCGTCCATCATGAGATTTACGGCATCCATGACGTTATCGAAATTTAGAAGTGGCTCGCCCATACCCATGAACACAACATTTGTAACTGGACGCTCTTTGTTTCGATCAATCCCTTCGAATGAGGCAATCGCATTGAAAATCTGCCCCACAATTTCTTCAGTACTTAAGTTTCGGTTAAAGCCTTGCTTGCCAGTTGAGCAAAAACTGCAGTCCAACGCACATCCAATCTGAGATGAAACACATAACGTTCCGCGATTACCCTCAGGAATCAAAACAGTTTCTATACTGCTACCACCAGGCATACGCATAACCCATTTGCGCGTTCCGTCAGCAGAAATGTTTTGGTAAGTTACCTCGGGCGGCGTAATTTCGCAAATTTCCTTAAGTTTAGTTCGTAAGCTTTTGGAAATATTAGTCATTTCATCAAAATCTGACACACCATATTGATGAATCCATTGCATGACCTGCTTGGCTCGAAACGGCTTCTCACCAATTTCAGCAAAAAATGCCTCTAATTTAGCTTTTGGCATTCCAAGTAAATTTTTACGCGGAGTGCTTGTCACTTCAGTCATGTTTGTCACCTAAAATACGATGTCCTAATACGCACAAAAGCAGGACCCCAAACAGAGCCCTGCTTTTGTCTACCTGCGAAAAAGAAATTAGCCGCGAGGACAGATTTCTTCATCAGCAAAGAAGTAAGCAACTTCACGCGCTGCTGATTCAGTAGAGTCTGAACCGTGAACAGCGTTTGCATCGATTGAAGAAGCGAAATCTGCACGGATAGTACCAGCGTCAGCTTCTTGTGGGTTTGTTGCGCCCATCAACTCACGATTTTTAAGAACCGCACCTTCGCCTTCAAGAACTTGTACACATACAGGACCAGAAGTCATGAACGCCACCAAGTCACCAAAGAAAGGACGCTCTTTATGCTCAGCGTAGAAACCTTCAGCTTTCTCTTGAGAAAGTTGAACCATTTTTGCAGCAACGATTTGCAAACCGTTTGATTCGAAACGATCGTAGATTTTGCCGATTACGTTTTTAGCAACTGCGTCTGGCTTAACGATTGATAAGGTGCGTTCTACCGCCATGATATTATCCCCATAAATTATGTATTAGCGCTCTAATATGAGCTGTTAAAAATTTGCCGCGGAATTATAAGGCCGATTAAAGCAAAAATATATCTTTCTTCCGCTTACTTTCGTAAAACTTATAGCTACTTTGTTAACTTTGCATTTTAAGCAGCGCATCTTTCAATACCGCCGCAGCATTATCAACATCAGCATCCGTCGTAAAACGCCCAAAAGAGAACCTCAATGAACTCAAAGCAAGTTCATCAGACAACCCCATTGCCTTAAGCACATGTGATGGAGCCATGCTTGCAGAATTACACGCACTACCGGAAGAAATAGCTAAATTAGGAAGAGCTGTTAACAACATCTGCCCGTCTACACCAGGAAAACTCAAATTAACGATTCCAGCGACAGACATTGCGCCCTCCCCGTTAACAATCATATCGACACCTTGAAGCGCATCGACAAAACGCTTTTTAAGTGATTCGATGCGACTCTGCTCGCCGTCCATCTCATCTAGTGACAAGCGAAATGCCTCACCAAACCCAGCGATTTGATGAGTAGGCAAGGTACCCGAACGCATACCACGCTCGTGTCCGCCACCGTGTATTTGTGACACTAACTGAAAATCCGCGCTCCGACGAACAAACAGAACACCTATACCTTTTGGGCCATAAATTTTATGCGCGCACAAAGAGACTAAATCAGCAGGAATTTTAGATAAATCTAACGGCAACTTTCCCGCACTTTGTGCGCAATCCGCGTGGAAGAATATGCCTTTCGATTTTATAAACTCTGCCAATTCCTTAATAGGATTAATCACGCCTGTTTCATTATTCACATGCATGACTGAAACCAGCAAAGTGTCTGGCCGTACAACCTCTTCCAGAATCTCTGGGGTAACAACACCCTGATCATCTGGACGCACAAACGTCACCTCATAACCTTTTGTCTCGAGGTACGTGCATGCATCTAAGACTGCCTTGTGCTCGGTAGCAGAACTTACAATATGTTTTCGTGGGTCATTTTGATCAGCAAAGTACTCAGCCAGACCTTTAATAGCTAAATTGTTTGCTTCCGTCGCTCCACTCGTCCAAACCAACTCTCTTACATCGCAATGCAATCCTGTCGCAATTTGTTTGCGTGCACTTTCGACGGCTGCCTCAGCTTGCCAACCTAACATATGGGAGCGAGATGCTGGATTTGCGTAACAAGAATCGTGGCCCAAATAAGCCAACATTTTTTCAACAACACGAGGATCTGCTGGCGTCGTCGCCGCATAATCGAGATAAATCATTTGTTTCGCTCTACAAGAGATATTTCACTGCTCGGCGTATATTAGACCCGCAAGAGAATTTTGTCGCTCTGCAGTTTCGATCACTTCACGCTTCGACATAAGCTGTTCTAGTGTAATATCGCTCAAAAAAGAGTGGATCTGTTCGCTCAGATCGGACCACAGATGGTGAGTAAGGCACTTCTGACCTTGCTGGCAATTGCCTTTATCTTGACACTTCGTTGAATCTATCGACTCGTCTACTGCATCTATGATCGCCGCAATCGACACAGAGCATTCCATTTGGCCTAGCGTATATCCGCCACCAGGGCCGCGCGTACTTGCGACGAGCTTGCGTCGGCGCAACTTAGAAAATAACTGCTCGAGATATGACAATGAAATACCTTGCCTGCCAGAGATGTCTGCTAAGGTAACCGGACCAGATGCACTGTGAAGCGCTAGATCAAGCATTGCTGTGACGGCATATCGCCCTTTTGTAGTTAAACGCATAGTCAGACATCAAATAGGAATTAATCGCATTATTCAATACCTGACCAAATCAGTCAACTACTAAGCATACCCTTACTTTGCTTGTTTGAAGCAGTCGATATCCTGCTCGTTAATTCCTTGCAAATCTTCTTTTACGAAAGAGTTATCAAGCTTTCTGAGCTCTTTGCACATCTGATTCATACGCTCATCAACCAAATGCATATGATCAAGCATACTTCTGATAGATCGCGCCACTGGGTCAGGCATTTCTTCGCTCAAACCATATGCATCGAAGCCGAAATTCTCTTCCATTTTTTTACGCTTCGATTCATCAACGCTGGCCTTTGAAGTCGGTACAGACTTCAAAATGATTCGCCCAGGGATACCAACCACCGTCGCTTCTGCAGGAACTGCTTTCGTTACAACCGCATTCGAACCAACTTTTGCATTTTCACCAACCTCAAAGGGGCCGAGAACCTTGGCGCCTGCACCGACAACCACTCCATCTTTCAAGGTTGGGTGTCGCTTACCTTTATTCCAGCTAGTCCCGCCAAGCGTCACGCCTTGGTACAAAGTGACGTCATCACCGATCACAGCTGTCTCTCCGATCACAACACCCATGCCGTGATCGATAAAAAACCGCCGCCCAATGGTCGCGCCTGGATGAATTTCAATCCCTGTAAACCACCGACTCACTGAAGAAATAAAACGCCCCAACCATTTAAAATCGTTTCTCCAACAGCTATTAGCGATCCTGTGGAACCAAAGAGCATGCAGCCCAGGGTAGTTTGTCAAAACCTCGAATGTATTCCGTGCCGCCGGATCACGGTGAAACACACTTTGAATATCTTCTTTCATCGCTTTGAACATTACTTACCTACTTAATCGTTTTCTCAACACTTTTGAGTATACCCCGCAAAATGTTAACTTCCATTTTGTCGAGATGGCGACGCTGAAACAATCGTCGTAATCTTGGTAAAAGTTGACCTGGATTGTCGGGGTCATAAAAACCAGTCTGAACCATAACGCGCGTCAGATGATCTAGCATACCGCCAACTTCTTCTTGTGAACTTAACTCTTCATCCCAGTCACCTGATTTGCCATCACGTACTGTTTTGAGCAACTGCGAATCGAGACCTTGTAATGCGGTCATTCTCAATTCATACGTAATAACTTGAACAGCCATTGCCAAATTCAATGAAGAGTAAATCGGGTTGGCTGGGATATTTACATGGCTATTGCATTGCTGTAGCTCTTCATTCGTTAAGCCGCTCGATTCACGACCGAATACATAGCCAACCTCAATTGGGGCTGTATTCGTACTAATCAAGTCCAGAGTATCTTCAGCGGCGACACGAGGGTTAACAATTGGCCAAGGAAAACTTCGAACACGTGCACTAGCGCCAACCACATGCTGACGATCCTTCAAGGCTTCAGCGAGACTATCAAACACCTTAACATTCTCAATAATATCTACAGCACCTGCAGACCTGCTTACCGCCTCATCAGAGGGAAAGTCTTGAGGACTCACCAAACGCAAGTCACTTAAGCCCATATTTTTCATCGCTCGCGCAACGGCACCAATATTTCCAGCATGCGTCGTTCCGACCAAAATAACGGCAACGTTGTCATTGAGATAATTTAAAATATCGAGACCAGACTCCGGCTCTTGCACCCTTAACCACTCCAATAAAAAGAACTGCGACTATAATTGAGGGCAAGTATATTCATATATTGTGAACAAAACCGCTTTTTTGCTGCAATAAAACTCTTTTTTGCTATTATGCGCGCCACAAGATTAGGACTAGGTGAAAAGAATGCAACCGATTCTGAAAATCGCGCTCCGCGCTGCCAGACAATTTAACGAGTACGTGAACTTAAGCATCGATCGTAAAGAGCATAACGCTAACGATCTCAAGGAAGACCTAAAATTGGTTCGTCACCTAGAAGAAGTGCTTTTCAAAACACTTATGGACGCGCTGAAAAAAGGCTACCCAACACACTACGTTGCTGAAGTTGGCGAGAAAATTAGTGAAATAAAAGAAGATGCCTGGTTCATCCAAGGCTTCGACAATGAACAACACCTACTTCGCAAACTTCCTGACACTGCGTACAGCTTTGTGCACAAGAAAAACGGAAAGATTCATAGCGCAGCAGTCGTAAACCCTTTTACCGGCGCAGAATACGTTGCAGTAAGAGGAAGCGGTGCAACATTCAATGACCATCGTTGCCGCGTTAACAGCTTACGTAATCTAGACGCCGCATATTTTGCAAGTGATGTCGTCAATCAATTCGGCAACAGCAGCACCGATCATGTTGTTAGCGATCTGATCACAGACATGGGCAACGCGGGAATCAATTCTCGTGTCAGTAACTGCCCTACACTTGATTTGGCACTAGTCGCTTCAGGCCAACTTGATGCAGCCCTACTTACGTCGGCAAAATCAGAAAACCTTGAAGCTGCTTTGTTGATCTGCCAAGAAGCTGGCGCCCTAGTTGGTGACCTTGCTACTGGAATGATTAATTCAAATAGCCGTTCCGTTGTTGCAGCCAACCCTAAGTTGTTCAAAACAACACTGCAGCGCTTTAGCGGCTATGCAAGTAAGTTACAAAGTTAAATAGCTTTGCTTTACTCCAAACAATAAAAAACCAGCTAAGAAGCTGGTTTTTTATTGTTCATCACTATTTGGTGATTAAGGTTGCACTTCACGTTCAGCACGCTTGCGATCTTGTTCCTCAAGCTTTCTCAGATCCGCTTCACTTGGACCTTCGTCAAACTCCTCTCCATCTTTATCAACAGGCGGAAGAAGATCTTCTTTGGTGACCGCCATTGCAAGCAAGATATTACTTGCCACATAGATTGAAGAGTATGTACCTACTAAAACACCAATCAAAAGAGCTTTAGCGAAGCCATTGATCATCTCTCCACCCACAATGTATAACGCAATCAACACTAGGATCGTTGTCAACGAGGTCACCAAGGTACGCGACAGGGTTTGAGTTAAAGAAATGTTGATGACTTCTTCGGAGTCCGACTTCCGCAGCTTACGGAAGTTTTCCCTGATCCGATCCGAAACAACAATCGTGTCATTTAGAGAGTAACCAATGACCGCCAACAATGCCGCCAATACTGTCAGGTCAAAATCCCACTGCGTGATCGAGAAAACACCCACCACGATAATTACATCGTGGATAAGGGCCGCTACGGCACCCACAGAGAATTTGAATTGGAAGCGCAAGGCAACATAAACCATCACGATACCAAGTGCGAGCAACAACCCTAGACCGCCCTGCTCACGCAATTCTTCACCGACTTGTGAGCCAACAAATTCTGCGCGCTCCAGCGTTACCTTCTCACCACTCTGTGACAAGGCATTCAGCACTTGCACACCAACTGTGTCGTCAAAGCCTTGTGACAAACGAACTAAGACAGAGGTATCTGCACCAAAGTTCTGAACAACAAGCTTGTCGTAACCTGCATCATTAAGGGTCGCTCGAACCTCCTCTAGATCAGGAGCCATTTCGTACTCCACTTCCACCAATGTGCCACCGGTGAAGTCGAGACCTAACTGCAAGCCCTGTGTAGCAATAGAAGCTATCGATGCGATAAGAAGCAAAATAGAAGCTAGCGCTGCTAGTTTGCGTTTACCCATAAAGTTAATCGTATTCATATTTTGTTTCCTACTACCTATTAACCAATGGATAACTTTTCAACTTTACGTGAACCGTAAACCAAATTAGTAATGGCACGACTCAAGAAAATTGCAGTGAACATTGAGGTAAAAATACCTAACGCTAAGGTAACCGCAAAGCCTTTCACTGGTCCGGTGCCTACAGCAAACAAAATAATCGCTGCGATAAAGGTTGTAATGTTTGCATCTAAAATCGCAACGAAAGCTCTGCCATAACCCGCATCAATCGCTCGTTGTGGAGACATGCCTGCTTTCAATTCTTCGCGTATACGCTCAAATATGAGTACATTCGCATCAACTGCCATACCGACCGTCAAAACAATACCTGCAATGCCCGGCAAAGTTAACGTCGCCGATATCATAGACATCAATGCACACAAGAGCACAACGTTAACTAATAGCGCGATGTTCGCAATCACACCAAATACACGGTAATAAACAAGCATAAACAATAGTACTAGAGCAAAACCGATCTGCACGGACAACAAGCCAGCATCGATGTTAGCCTGTCCTAAGCTTGGTCCAACCGTACGCTCTTCAACGAAATACACTGGTGCCGCCAATGAACCAGCACGCAATAACAATGCAAGCTCAGCCGCTTCAGTCGGGGAATCTAGACCGGTAATACGGAAGGCATTACCAAAGGCAGATTGAATTGTTGCAAGGTTGATGATGTTACGAATCTCACGATTGCGGCGTTCGACCACCTCTTCACCATCAACAATACGCTTACGAGTTTCTGTTTTCTGCTCAATAAACAAAACACCCATACGACGTTTGATGCTGCGCTTCGTAACGTCAAGCATCATCTTGCCGCCGTTACCATCAAGCGAAATATTTACCTGCGCGACGCCATTTTCATCAAAACCAGCATTCGCATTGGATACGTTACTACCCGTAACGATCACATCTTTTTCGAGAATACCGCTACGGTTTTCGTCTTGCTTAAAGTTAAAACGCTGAGTTTGGCTACTTGGCGCACCAGCTTTGGCTTCCAAACGGAACTCAAGGTTAGCCGTCTTACCAATGATACGTTTAGCTGTTGCAGTATCCTGAACACCTGGAAGCTCAACTACGATACGATCACGCCCTTGGCGCTGAACCAATGGCTCTGCAACGCCCAGCTCGTTAACACGATTACGAAGCGTGACTAAGTTTTGTTGAACGGCATAGTCTTCAATCTCTTTCACGCTTTGTTCTGAAAGACGCAAGATGAGGTAAGCCGCATCTTCTTCATCTTGATTGGTGCGTGTGAACTCGCGGTATTCTGTCGCCGCAAAAGAAGTTGCTTTATCACGCTCTTCAGCGGTACGGAATTTGATCTTTATACCGTCCAAACCGTCAATCGAGAAAGCTCTATATCGGATACGCTCATTTCTCAACGCACTCTTAATTTCACTTTCGTATACAGACAAACGCTGACTTAGCGCTTTTTCCATATCTACTTGAAGCAAAAAGTGAACACCACCACGTAAGTCCAAACCTAGCTTCATTGGCCCTGCACCAAGTGCTTTCAACCAATCTGGCGTAGTTGGTGCCATGTTCAGCGCAGCAATAAAATCATCACCAAGCGCATCCTGAAGTACAGTTTTAGCACTCAGCTGCTGTTCAGTTGAATCAAATCGCGCCAATACAAGACGGTCTTGCAATTCAACCGCTTTGGGATTGATACCTGCTTGTTCAAGCGCTTCGCTAATGTCGTTCGCAAGTTCTTGATCAGCAACGGTCGTAGTTTGAGTACCCGTCACCTGAATCGCGAAATCGTCTGGGAATAAATTAGGCGTTGCATAAATACCACCGATCACCAAAATCAGGGCGATCAATGCATATTTCCAAGCCGGATATTTATTGAGCATGTGAGCTCCTAAATGCCTTTCTAATTGTTGTGTCTAATCACATGCAACTTGAGTAGGATGTTACTAAGAAGTTACTGCGCACAAAAAAACAAAAGCCGGGCGAACCCGGCTTTCCATTAAATACCTTTCAACGTCCCTTTCGGTAAAGCAGAAGATACGGCCACTTTCTGAATTTTCAATTCAACACCTTCAGAAACCTCGACCGAAACAAAGTCATCCGATACTTTTGTGATCTTGCCCGCAATTCCGCCGTTAGTAACGATCTCATCGCCTTTATTCAAGCTAGCTACAAGATTCTTATGCTCTTTCGCTCGCTTAGACTGTGGGCGCCACATCAAGAAGTAAAAGATCAAGATGAAACCACCGAAGAAGATAAGTTGCATAAGCGCGCTAGGCTCACCTGGTTGCGCTGCGCCTTCTGCATATGCCGCACCTGACATAACCATAAGAACCAATAACGAAAGTTGTTTAATAAGCGTGCTCATTTTCTTCCTCTTAACTATTTAGAATATTTAAAAAATTAGTGTTTTAAGCGTCGTTAAACGCATCTTCGATGTCTAATGGGGGCGTATCGCGCCCTAGCGCAGCATAGAAGTCGTCAACAAAGTCGGACAATTTACCTTGTTCGATTGCTTCGCGCAAACCACTCATAAGATTTTGATAATAACGGAGATTATGGATGGTATTCAGTTGCGCCCCGAGCATCTCATTGCAGCGATCTAAGTGATGCAAATATGCTCGTGAGAAGTTTTTGCAAGTGTAACAATCACACTCAGAATCAACTGGACCTAGATCATGACGATGTACCGCATTGCGAATCTTTATAACACCACTGTGCGTAAACAAATGTCCGTTTCGTGCGTTTCGCGTAGGCATCACACAATCAAACATGTCAACACCTCGACGAACACCTTCCACGAGATCTTCTGGCTTACCAACACCCATTAAATAACGTGGCTTATCCTCTGGCATCTTGTCGTGCAAATGCTCGAGTATGCGCATCATGTCTTCCTTTGGCTCACCAACAGAAAGACCGCCAATTGCATAACCGTCAAAACCAATATCGGTTAAGCCTTCTAAAGAGATATCGCGTAAATCTTCGTACATACCACCCTGCACAATACCAAATAGTGCAGAAGGACTTGAACCATGCTCATCTTTACTACGTTGCGCCCAGCGAATAGAACGCTCCATCGAATCTTTCGCTTCCTGCCATGTTGCTGGATAAGGCGTACACTCATCAAAGATCATCACGATATCTGAGCCGAGACTACGCTGAACCTGCATAGACACTTCAGGCGTAACATTCACTTCAGAGCCATTAATAGGGCTTTTAAACTTCACACCTTCTTCGGTTATCTTACGCATGTCGCCCAAGCTGAATACTTGGAAACCGCCTGAGTCTGTAAGAATTGGCTTGTCCCATTGCGCAAAGTCATGAAGGTCACCATGCTCTTCGATAACTTCAGTTCCTGGTCTCAACATCAAATGAAATGTATTACCTAGAATAATTTCTGCACCGATCTCTTTGATGTCACGAGGCAGCATACCTTTAACCGTGCCGTAGGTACCTACAGGCATAAATGCCGGAGTCTGAACCGTTCCTCTTGGGAATTTCAGTTCTCCGCGTCGCGCAACTTTGTCTGTCGTCTTTAATTCGAACGACATAAAGCATTCAGGGCGAGACATAGCTTCTCCAATAAATAAAATAGTTTGTGATTAGCGCTGAGGCTCTAAGAACATCGCATCACCATAGCTAAAAAAGCGATACTTATTCTCAATCGCATGAGCATACGCGTTCATCATGTTCTCTTGACCAGAAAACGCCGAGACCAACATTAATAGCGTGCTTTGCGGTAAATGAAAGTTTGTGACTAAGGCATCGACAGTTACAAACGAATACCCTGGGTAGATAAAAATATCAGTATCGCCCTCGAAAGGCTCTAAGCTACCTGATTGACTAGCTGCCTCCAGGCTTCGCATACTGGTTGTACCGACACATACGACGCGACCGCCATTTGCCTTCGTTTCACGAATTTTGTCGACTGATTCTTTGGTGACCTGAATCCACTCACTGTGCATAACATGGTCTTCGACACTATCAACCTTTACTGGTTGAAACGTTCCCGCCCCAACATGCAAGGTGACAAAAGCCGATTCAACACCTTGCTCAGCAAGATCACTGATCATTTCATCACTAAAGTGCAGACCCGCAGTAGGCGCAGCGGCGGCGCCAGGTTCTTTGGCGTAAACAGTTTGGTAACGATCATCGTCAAGAGACTCGTCTTCACGATCGATGTATGGTGGCAACGGTACATGGCCTTCCGACTCAAGAAGCGCAAACACCTCTTGATCTCCGCAAACTTTCAATTCAAACAGCGCGCCTCTGCGCCCAAGCATTTCAAGTTCACTTCCGCCTTCTGTATATAACTTGGAACCAGGTTTCGGTGATTTAGACGAACGAACATGTGCTAAAAAAACCTGCTCTTCGACTTTACGTTCGAACAAGATTTCGAGTGCCCCGCCGGTTTCTTTTTTTGCAAACATCCTAGCGGGAACGACCTTCGTGTTATTGAAAATGAGAAGATCGCCTTTCCTAAGCAAATTAGGTAAGTCAGCAAACTGAAGATCTGCCAAGGCGCCGGTTGCGCCTTGAACATGCAGCAAGCGGCTTTCGCCTCTTACCTTCGGTGGATATTTTGCAATCAACGACTCTGGCAATTCAAAGTCGAAATCAGAAACCTTCATGTACCCTCTTAGTTTGCTTCAGACTTAATAATTGGTGTTTCGCATTTAACGTCGGCATTTTGAGCACGATGACGCATAACATGATCCAACAATGTAATCGCTAACATCGCCTCAGCAATTGGCGTTGCACGAATACCAACACAAGGGTCGTGACGACCATGTGTCACTACCTCAATTTCGTTACCGAAACGATCAATACTCTTGCCAGGTAGGCGCATGCTTGATGTTGGTTTCAAAGCAATGTGAGCAACAATATCTTGCCCCGTAGAAATACCACCAACGACACCACCAGCATTATTGGAAAGAAAACCTTCAGGAGTCATCTCATCGCGATGCTCAGTACCCTTCTGCTCAACGGAATCAAAACCTGCACCGATTTCCACACCTTTTACTGCATTAATACTCATCAGAGCATGAGCAATTTCAGCATCAAGACGATCAAAGATTGGCTCACCCAAGCCCGGCATCATTCCTGTCGCGATCACCGTGATCTTTGCACCGATCGAATTACCTTCTTTGTTGATGTCTTTCATGTACTCTTCCATCAACGGAATTTTATCCGCATCCGGGCAGAAGAAAGGATTTCCCTCAACGATAGACAGGTCAACATTCTCAACTTTAATCGGGCCTAGTTGAGACAAATATCCCTTAATTTCGATGCCAAAAGCCTGACTTAAATACTTTTTAGCAACAGCGCCCGCAGCGACACGCATCGCTGTTTCACGCGCAGAGGAACGACCACCGCCACGGTAGTCTCTAAAACCGTACTTCTGCGTGTAGGCATAATCGGCATGTGCAGGACGGAAGGTATCAGCAATATTTGAATAGTCTTTTGAGCGCTGATCAGTATTTTCTATAATCATACCGATCGATGTCCCTGTGGTTTTTCCTTCGAAAATGCCACTCAAGATCTTTACTTCATCCGCTTCGCGACGTTGCGTGGTGAAGCGCGAAGTCCCGGGTTTACGACGATCTAAATCGTGTTGAATATCTTCCTCAGAAATCTCTATTCCTGGAGGACAACCATCGATGATACAACCGAGTGCCTTACCATGACTTTCGCCGAAGGTGGTTATCGTAAATAACTTTCCGAAGGTATTACCTGACATCGTATAACCCTTTCGTTTTGCTTATTCTTTAACGGCTTGAAGTTGGTCTGCCGTGAGCATAAATACACCATGCCCGCCGTGCTCAAATTCAATCCACGTAAATTCTAATTCTGGGTACGCCTCTTCTAGCGCAACCCAACTATTTCCAACCTCAGCGATCAGGACGCCTGATGGCGATAAATATGAAGCAGCCTGACGTAACATTTCTCTTGTGAAATCCAAGCCATCATTGCCTGATGCGAGACCCAGCATCGGCTCTTTGCGATACTCGTCCGGCATACTGCCAATATCTTCTGCATCGACATACGGAGGGTTAGACACAATCAAGTCGTAAGTGTGATGATCTCGCTCACTTAGCGCAGAAAAACAATCTGACTTCATGGCAGTAACGCGATCCTGCAGGGCAAACTTCGAGATATTCTTATTGCATACCTCTAATGCGTCTTCAGAAATATCTAATAAGTCAACTTGAGCCTCTTCAAAAAGAAGTGCCGACGCAATACCAATACACCCACTACCTGTGCAAAGGTCCATAATGCGTTGCGGTTCATCCAATAACCAAGGAGAAAAACCATTCTCAATGAGCTGTGCCAGCGGACTGCGTGGCACGAGAACGCGGTCATCAACGTAAAATTCTAGGCCACAAAAGTAAGCTTTGTTGGTCAAATAAGCCAAAGGAATACGTTGATCAATGCGCGCATTGAGATTCTTAGTGAGGCGAAGAATTTCTTCATCCGTCACACGACAAGCCCAAAGTTCACGGTCAAAATCCCATGGAAGAGACAAGGTTTGTAAAACTAATGCGACAGCTTCATCCCACGCGTTATCTGTACCGTGACCAAAATAGACATCACTGCTATTGAGCCGCGTAAAGCTATATCGAATAAAGTCTGCAATTGTGTGTAGTTGCGCCGCCACAACATTGCCTCAAGGTAGAAAAACCGCGCAATTATATAGGGAATGGAGCCAGAGTGCTAAGCATGCTGGCTACTGAAGCGTAAAAACTATAAAAAAGAGGCCTCAATCTAAGAGATATAGATATAGCCATTGGCTAGCGTCGAGAGAAAGTGGCTTTTGGCCTAAACGGCCCATCGGTCGAAATTCAACGTTTTCAGCTTTCAAACCTTGGGCATAGATATCTTGCAGCAAGGGCTTTGCGAAGGCTTCGGCAGCGCCCAAAGCTTCAACTTGCGTTTCACCCTCAACACTCGAATAAGCCAAAGCAACAACTTTAGCGCCTTCGGTTTTCGTCAAATAATCATTTAGCGCATCCGCATTGAAATGCTTTAGCATCGAATCACTGACCAATAAACCGCGCTTCATGTCTGCGACTAAATCTGCTGGAGGCGCCGCGGAGAAGCTCAGATATACCATATTCTCGCGACGAACATTTTCAACAACGTAAACACTAAGCCAGCCTTGCTCTACACCATCATCAACCTTCCCAACTAAGTAAGATTGATTGTTGTCTCGCCCCGCAAGGTTTCGAATACTGAACACTTTGTTAGCCCAATCATTACTCGATCCGCAGTTACGCTCGGCACATTCAAATTCAATTTTTCCCTTTGATGAAAGCAAATTTCGGTAGTAACTTAAGACCTTATCGCGACTCGAAAAACTCGCAACACGGTATAAATAATTAGTTCGACTACCTTCGAGGCTAGTTTGGCGGTCAACACGTAAACTATTGCTCACCCGTTTAATGCTACTAAGAGGAAACGGATGCAAAGCAACGTCCTGTTCCGATTTCGAAACAAACTCCAAGCCCGGCGCCTCAAAACTAAATTGCTTCGCATGCGCTACTTGTACTAGCGCAATCGAAAGCATAGAGACCAAAAACACGTGTACATTCATCCAACTTGAACGAGCCAACCTGTTTTGCATTCACTAAACCCCTTTGGTTCGATGTAGTTACTCAGTGACAAAGTCACCGACTAATTGAGCTGTCAGCGCAACGTCACCTTCCATATGGAAGTGATGCCCGCCGTCTACTTGATGCTGCGTTAACGTTTTTATATACGCAAGCCGCTTCTTAATAGCTTCATATTGCTTGAAATAACCATCCGTTCCAACAAGCAATAGCACAGGACATTCGATGCCTCCCATTATTGCCTCAACCTGCGCTTCAGAAAATCGCAAAAGTGATGGCTCTAACAGCCTTGGATCAGATGACCACGTCCAACCACCTTCCACCTCTATCGTGCCCCGCTCTACAAGAAGTCTTGATGCAGGCATAGAAATCTTACCGACCCCTGCCGTTCGCGCGCGGGCAGCCACTTCTTTAGTAGGATAAACATTAAGCTTTGAGTTTCTCAACGAGGATGCACGCTTCACCGCTCTTTTGAGTTGCGGCAACACATTTTCAATTTCATCAGTCAGCGGCCCTAAGCTATCTAGCAACACCAAATGCTTAACTCGTTCGGGCACTGAAGCAGCAACTAAGGTCGCGATAATGCCACCCATGGAATGACCAACGATATCGAAATCACTTCCTTCAGAAATACTATCAACAAACGCCAAGACATCGATCGTATTATCAACAAGGTGATATTGAGCTGACTTATCGCGATGCTGTGACTTCCCATGACCAGGCAACTCCAATGCATACACAGGACGCCCCTCTAGTTGAAGCCTTTCGAGCATAGGCTCAAAGGCCGCCGCATTGTCTAGCCACCCATGAAGCATGATCACAGGCCGGCCCTGCGTTTGTCCGTTATGGAAGCCCGCAAGCGTCAATCGCTCAGTTTGTTGAGAAAAGTGCTGATAATTCAAAATACACTTACGCTCTTGCATGCGTGAACAGAGCGTGGAAATTTTCCGCGGTTTTCTTGGCCACTTCCTCAACAGAAATACCGCGCAACTCGGCTATAAACTCCGCCACTTTAGGAACATACTTTGGCTCATTAGGCTTACCGCGAAACGGAACAGGCGCTAAATAAGGTGAATCTGTCTCAATTAGCATATGCTCAAGCGGAATCGACTTAGCGACGTCTTGCAGCTCAACTGCATTCTTAAACGTGACGATACCACTAAACGAAATATAGTAACCGAGTTCAATCGCGCGTAAGGCCATATCGAGATCTTCGGTAAAACAATGGAGCACGCCAGCAACACTAGGGTCACCATGTTTTGCAATAATCTCTAAGGTATCTTCTTTTGCATCTCGCGTATGGACGATCACAGGCTTGCCACATTGCTTGCTTGCCTCTAGGTGTCGAATAAAGCGTTCTTGCTGAAGCTCTTTTTTATCTTCGCTGTAGTAGTAATCTAACCCCGTTTCACCAATCGCAATGACCTTTTCTCGCTTAGATAGCTCTAATAAACGCTCAACGCTCGGTTCTTCGCCCTCATAACTTGTTGGATGAACACCGACCGAAGCATAAATATTATCAAAGGAGCTTGCCGCGCCTAACACATCTTCGATGTGCTCAAGATCAATCGCAACACAAAGCATTTCACTCACACCTTCGTCACGAGCTGCAGATATGGCATCTGCTAATCCACCCTCATATTTCTCAAGCTTTAATCGATCTAAATGGCAATGGGAATCTATAAACATAAGTACTCGAATACACACAAATAATGCGCGCCAGTGTAACGCGAACACAAAAAAGGCGCATCATGATGTGCGCCTTTTTTTATTTACAAAAGAACGAATTACATACTGTGGGTCGGACGATCCGAACTTAATGCCCCAGCTAATTCCTTCTCAATAATATTTTTTGCTGTTTCGTCTTCAGCACTAAACTGAACGCCAATACCTGCTGCGCGATTTCCTTGCGCACCTTTTGGTGTCACCCAAATAACCTTACCTGCTACCGGAATTTTTTCAGGCTCATCCATTAGATTGAGAAGCAAAAACACCTCATCACCCAGGTGATAGTTTTTGCCTGTCGGGATAAACAAGCCGCCATTTTGAATAAATGGCATATACGCAGCATACAGTACTGCTTTATCTTTGATCGTTAGCGTTAATATACCGCTACGCGCTCCGAACCCAGCTGACATAATCGTTTTAAATTCCTGAAAAATAACGTCTATTTTTGAAGTATAGGGCAATGACGCATTTCTGCGAGTGAAATTAGCGCAACATTATCGAGAACTTCGCATTAGGTCTTGCCATAGAATAATCAGCGACTCACAAAGAAGCTGCGGATTGGGGTTTGTGCTTCCCATCAATAGACGCAATTGCACCAAATGCGCTTCGCGCAATTCAAACAATACGGAAAAACCCGCCTTGCCTGCCAAATACTTAAGCATTGCAACGCTATCAGCGTTTAAAAAGACGCTCTCATCTTCCGTCGAACTAAAACGAATCATTTGCTCGATCCATTGAATCAGCCAAACGAGTCGATCCTGCAAATAGTCATCCGCCCATGACTCAGCCAAATCGCTGACTGTTTTTTTACGCTTAACGGCCGCACCAAGCCCTTCAATCATAGTTTTTTGCTGACCCCAAGCGTCTTGCTCAATAAATCGCATCGCTGTAACTGGCTCGCCATTCGAGATACTCAAGCATGAATGAACAACATCAGAATCTGCAGCAGGCAAACTCTGCATTAACCACGATAAAGCATCTTCATGTGAGGGCGGCTGGATGTTTAAGATCTGGCAACGAGAACGAATAGTTGCCAATACAGCTTCTTGACGCTGCGCAACGAGAAATATAATCGTATCGCCTGCTGGTTCTTCAAGCGTTTTTAGTAAGGCGTTTGAACCGGCGATATTTAAGTCTTCGACCGGATTGATCACCGCAACCTTATGTCCGCCACGCATGCTAGACTCGCTAACGAAATCAACCAAGCTTCTCACCTGAGAAATTTTAATTTGCTTTGCGTCCTCTTCTAGCTCAAGAGACATAAAGTCGTTGTGGCTCCCTGCCTCCATCAAATGACAAGCTTTGCACTGTCCGCAGGGATAACCAGAAGCAGGCGATTCACACAGCAATGCCCTAGCTAGAGTATGCGCAAGCACATCGACACCTAAGCCTTCTCCGCCTGATAACATAACCGCATGAGGTAATGCGTCTCTTTTTTCTAAATCTGAGATTGTCTCGACCAACTCAGCATGCCAAGGCATGATATTCATAATTCACTACTCTAAAGACAGATCCGCATTGTATAGTTTTTTGTGCAGCTCGCGAGTACGAATGGCAAGATATTTTTTTATATATGTCGGCAAAGCATCACTCACACGCTTATAAAAATTGATCGGCGTTTCACCGCGCAAACGCTCGACGCGAAAAACTCGCAACACTAACAAACAACGCAAATAGCGACGTTCAACGCGAGTTAAACTTCTCGAATATCGTCCAAGATATAAATAAAGCATCGTTGCGGCGGATAACACAGAGAGAATACCAATAAGCAAATACACTAAATGTCGCCAGCTAAACTCACCCAACATACTTTGAAGCAGTTTTTTTTGATCAGCCTCTCCATACCCTAAGACAAAACGCTGCCAACGATAATTGATTGCATCACCCTGCTCAATCAGCCAGCGTAACGCACCCACTCGATAACCGATTGAAGCTAAATAGTTATCCTGAAGAAAAGTTCCTTCCGCCTGTACTGCTGCCGCAAGCCCGAAAGACAAGCGATCTGGCGCCACATAGGCTGTCGGATCAATACGCAACCAACCATGCCCTTGAACATAGGCTTCAACCCAAGAATGCGCATCATATTGGCGAATCGTCCAGTGCCCTGCACTCTCGTTAAATTCTCCGCCTTGGTATCCCAAAACAATCCTTGAAGGAATACCCGCCTCACGCAGCAAAAAAGCCATGCTACTTGCATAGTGCTCGCAAAAACCAAGCTTTGTATCGAATAGAAAACCATCGACTGTATCTTGCTCAAGTAATGGCGGCTTAAGCGTGTATGCAAAACCCTCAGAAGCATAAAAATCCAGTATTTTAGATATCAGTTCGATTTCGGTGGTACCATCGGATAAAAAGCGAGTCACTAAGTCACGAGCGCGTGGGTTTCCATTAGCCGGCAACTGCACATCCTGAAATGAACTAGATACCTTACGTGATACATCAGGCAAAGAAGCAATTGCCGTACCCTCGTAGGAACTTGCCACCCCATCTATTTTCATTCGGTATGGTGTTGGAGAGTTAAGAGAGTAGTTAAATTCGCTGATCCCCATCCCTATAGAAAATACGTTTCCTGATGCAGATTCTGAACCTGCCAATGCGAGAGCCCATCGGTTGTTATGCGGCTCCAGGATCACATCATAATATGGCGTACTCACAGATTGCGGCTGATATATCTTTTGTGCCTGAACTGAAGCAATGCCAGCACGCCCTCGCTCCACCAAAAGCGCTTCACGATCACGCGACCAAGCATCACCATCGAATCGATCTAAAACAAGCGCTCGCCAATACAAGGTTTCTCGCTCTGGCTGCAAACCAAAGAATGTGGCACGAAATGCCGTTTCCGCGGACTGAGTGAGATCGGCAATAGCACCAGGACGAAGTGTCTCGCTGAGCCCGGTTTGTGCAGAACTTGTTTTAATTGGCATCGACCACAGTGGCGCAATTCTAGGAAAAAACATGAAAAGACAAATTGCCAACGGAAACGCCAAAGAAACAATCTTCAACACTCGTCCAATTTGAGAGCGCACGCTTCCTATCACACTATCGTTAATACGCATGAGCAGCGCCAAACAAAAGAGAAGTGAGCAAAACTGCAGCACCACATGCATGATACCTTGCTCAAACAGCATCGATACTGCGCTTAAATATAACATCACATAAACGAAAATGAGCACATCCCGCTGAGAACGCAACTCTAGTGACTTCATACAACCGACTAACAAGAGAAACACAGCTGCCATTTCAACGGAATAATCCAGTCGATAGTCAAGGAAGAAAACAATGAATGACGCACTGAGAACAATCACATTTAACAAGCGCTTACCAACCAGACCTGGTAATGCAACTAAAGCGATAAACAGGGCGATGCACGAGAAGAGCCATATTGGCGCGATCGATAAAAATGACACGGCCTGAAGCAGCATGACACCAACAACTCCGTGCCGAATGCCGTTTAATTCAAGAACCTCAGTTTGGGATACTTGCACTTCGGCCATTAAGCACACTCCGCCAAAGCCCTCAAACAGCGTCGCAAATGCAGCTCGCCCTGCTCTTCGCCAACACTTACATTTGGCAAGGATAACGAAAACGGAAGACGACTTTCATGTAACTCAAAAACATCGAAACACAAATAACTCAGCGCCAACTCCTTACCAAAGCGCATATATGAGTCATACTCAAGATGGACAGGATCCGCGCTAAGAAGCTCTGGCGAGCGAACTATTAGCTCATCACGCTTAGCAAAATGCTTCCAGAGAATTCTTCGAACATTATCGCCCTTATCATAAGCCTTAACATTATCGAGCTCTTGCCCCGAGATCTGCCCCGATCCTGAAACCGCATTGCGCTCTAGGCTTGTATTTTCGGGTGACGGTAAGGGTCTAGGATAAACGTACACAGCTTCGTCAAACCACATCCATGTCCATGCTCGAACTAAACCGAAAGGAAAGTATGTTTGAAGACGAATACCTGATAACGAGTGCACGCCTCGTTCAAATGACTGAGTCTGAACCTTTACATCGAAACTCTGCTCCATATGCCATATCGATTCTGGCCCTACTTCAAATGCAGCATAAAACCCAGAACGCTGCTTACCCGCCGTATCTGCAACGACATTTACTGTGACCTTTTCTCCAGCCTCAACCGGTAACATTTCGCTGAGTCGCAAAGTCAAACCTTGCATATTAAAAAAACAAAGCCAAATCGAGACTGCAAACACGCCACCCAACATGAAAACGAACAAATAAATAAGGCTGCTCTGATAGTTGATCGCTGTGATTAGCATCACTAGCAACATCAACAGAAAGAAAAAACCCTGCTTACTCGGAAATATATAAATATTCTTTTGGGTAAGAAGGTACTCGGAGCGCCTTTGCGTACGACGTTCAAGCCAACGCCTAAATAGCTTTTTTATTGTCATTCTCCAATTTTTTTAACTGCATCTAATTACAGCATAAACACCTAATAAAAGAAGCATATAAATAGCGCGTCAACTTGCAATAAACGAGACTTGGGTAAATACTCATGGGGCATTCACATAGAAGTAAAGACTTTATGATTGATCGTCTATCTCTTCGCTCTTTAGGAAAAAGCGCGTTCATTACAGTCGCAGGAAGCGTCTTCGCAATTAGCTCAAGCGTTCAGGCTGAAGTTAAGTCACTAACGAGCTCAGAATTAACCGATACGTACATTGAAGACTCTACGATTATTATCACCCCGAAAAAACAAAGTAATCTGAGCCAACAGAGAACAATTTCAAGTGTCACAATTGCGCCATATGAAGGTGAAGACACCGACTCTGAGTTACTGATCGAGCAGGAAGAATCTCAAACAGGCTTGATTAACGCCGTTGCTCTTGATGAGGAAACCCTGAGAAACTCTTCGGTTGATGCTGTATTTATCCCTGAGATTGAAGTTGACATTCCCACCTATGAGGAGATCAACACTCAGCCGGTTGCCGATATTCTTGGTGATGAACGATATCGTCCACCTGAAGGTGACTTCGACTTCTCATACATTGGTGATGACTTAGCACTTAGCCGACAGGGCGATAAGCTAACGTTCTCTATTGGCAACCTGCCAGGAATTGATCAAATTAATATCCCTGAAGCGGTTCAAGACGGTGGTCCAGTCGAATTAATTCCCCGCCCAGGCGGTGGCTT
>NZ_LWFH01001055.1:0-1612 GCF_001635725.1 Oleiphilus sp. HI0066 | reverse complement strand
CTTCGTCAAGCGGCAAAATATTCACCATTGGCCGGCCACGTGAACCACGGCTTGCTTGCGGAATCTCAAAGGTACGCAACCAATACACTTTACCTTTGTTTGAGAAACACAAAATCGTGTCATGTGAATTCGCGACAACGAGTTTCTCAATAAAATCTTCATCTTTCATTGTGGTAGCAGACTTACCGCGCCCACCACGACGCTGCGCCTGATATTCTTCAAGCTTCTGCGTTTTCGCATAACCTGCATGCGAAATAGTGACAACTAAATCTTCTTCAGTAATTAAGTCTGCAACTGTTAGGTCTCGACGCGAAGACATGATTTCTGTGCAACGCTCATCACCATACTCTTCTTTGATAGCTTCAAGCTCTTCACGAATAACAGCCATCAATTTATCTGGATCGCTTAAGATACCAAGAAGCTCAGTGATGCGTTCAAGAATCTCTTTGTATTCTGCAATGAGTTTTTCTGTCTCAAGACCAGTCAGACGGTGCAAGCGCATGTTAAGAATTTCTTGTGCTTGCGTCGGAGAAAGACGGTACTTACCGTCAACAAATCCATATTCCTCGCCTAGATCATCAGGCTTACACGCATCAACGCCCGCTTTCTCGAGCATGCCGACTACAGCACCTGGCTCCCAAGCTTGAGCAAGCAAAGCTTCTTTCGCTTCAGCAGAGGTTGGAGATTTCTTAATGAGCTCAATTACTGGATCGATATTCGCAAGCGCGACGGTAAGACCTTCGAGAATATGGCCACGCTCTCTCGCTTTACGTAACAAATAAACAGTACGACGGGTAACGACTTCTCTACGGTGCTTAACAAAAATCTCAAGTGACTGCTTAAGATTAATCGTCTTTGGCTCACCATCAACAAGCGCAACCATGTTGATACCAAACACGTTCTCAAGCTGAGTTTGAGAATACAAGTTATTCATAATTACATCTGGCACTTCACCTCGACGTAACTCAATAACAATACGCATGCCCTCTTTGTTTGACTCATCTCGAAGCTCGGTAATCCCTTCGATCTTTTTATCTTTAACAAGCTCTGCGATTTTCTCAATCAAACGCGCCTTGTTAACCTGATAAGGAATTTCTGTAACGACAATGCGCTCTTTACCTTTCGCGTCTGTTTCCACTTCATAACGCGCGCGTAGATAAATTTTACCGCGACCAGTCTGATATGCCTGAACAATACCAGCTCGACCGTTAATAATCGCTGAAGTCGGGAAATCTGGACCAGGAATGTAATCCATCAACTCATCAGTCGTAATATCTGAATTGTCTAACAAGGCTAAACAGCCACTGACAACTTCATTCAAATTATGCGGAGGAATGTTCGTTGCCATACCAACCGCAATACCTGATGAACCATTCACCAATAAGTTAGGAACACGAGTCGGTAAGACTTCTGGGATTTGCTCTGTGCCATCATAGTTAGGAACAAAATCGACCGTTTCTTTCTCTAGATCAGCAAGCAAAGAATGCGCAAGCTTCTGCATACGGATTTCCGTATAACGCATCGCAGCTGGATTATCCCCATCGATAGAACCGAAGTTACCCTGACCATCTACCAATGTGTAACGAAGAGAAAATGGCTGAGCCATACGAAC
>NZ_LWFH01001054.1:0-1760 GCF_001635725.1 Oleiphilus sp. HI0066 | reverse complement strand
GCTGTTTCCCTGAAAATACTTGTAAGATCTTTTTTGATGTCTGCAAGCATTCTATTGGCTGAGTAGGGGTCAAACGATATACGAGTTAATTCGGCGTCTATTTGCTTTAACAGACGTGGTACCAGAGCTAACCACTTTTGACGGTCATTTTGTGTTGCATGTTTTCTAGTACACCAAAGTAAGTCTTCAGTTGTCTTTCTGCAGGTATCCCAATTGTGTTCTTGCGCATCGCGAAGAAATGCGATGAACAATACTCGTCTCCATGGTCCGGTTAGAAGTTCAGAAATGCTAGTAGGTAAGTTCCTATGTGATTCAACGAGTGCTTTTAGAGTTGAGTCGATAAATTCTTGGGCAACCCGGCTTTTAATGCGTCCTTCTTCTGTTAGTTTCGTACGTTGCTCGAGCAATTTTTGGCGTTTGTTTTCGCGCGCGATAAAAAGCTCTAACTTTAAATTTGACGCTGTAAAACAGTCATAGTGACCACTTTTATCTTCGATAATGTCATCTACGAGTGAGCGAAGCTCGTCGTATAGTTTTGTTCGTGCGCTGTTTTGATTGTCGTTGGTCCAGCCAATCGCTGCTGTGGCTAAGTTGTTAATGAAGGTTCTAGCCGGATGAGCATGCTCTTTGAAAAATACAGGATTATGAATGACCGCTTTAAGTACAGGTATTTGCAAGCGACCAATAAGCGCCTGCATTTCTGGCGCTAAATTATTGTCGTTGAGTATGTACTCAAACAGTAAGCCGACTAGATTAATAACATCAAGATCTTTTTCGGCCACTTGTTTTCTTGAGCTTTTCTGAAGTTGTTGTGTCACGTACTGGCTGATTGTCTTGGCGTCAAAAAACCTTGCTTCATTTGTCGCTTCCTTCGCNGCGTTTACAATATTCAGTGCTTGGATGATGTCTTGAGAGCTAGCGTAATGCTGTGTCTTAATCGTTTGTGTGGCTGTTTGAGTAGTGTTTTCTTGTGCCGTAATGTCTCGATGATCGTGTGCGACAGGAGCTCTTGTTGTTTCTTGCTTGGAGCGGACGGATTGTTTGCGTTTAGTCAGGCTTAGATCCGGCTGAATTCCCTCAGAAATTAGAGTGTCATTCAATGCGTTTAGTGGCTCTTCAAGCTTGGAAAATAAGTGTTTGTCTAAGTGCTTGTATAGCAAAAGAAGCTCACCGAGCTCGATATCGAGATTTTTGCAGCTGCTAGCAATGATATGAGCTAATAACTCAGGTGACTCTGGACTAAGTTCATCACCATTAAGCTGATAAGCCTCGGCCATGCGTTGATGCAGAGTTAGGTGAATATGCTGAAAGTTAGCTCGTGACTTACTAGCCATTGTCTCAACCGCTAGCTGCTCTTCAAATTGCTTGTCGTCTACCACTGATAGAGATTCAACTTGTGACGGCGCTGGTGTATTAAGTTTTATCTGCTCGAAAGGAAATTGAAATAAAGATTGAAGAGATTGATCAATGTTCGTGCATATGGCTTTACGTTTGAGGCGTAATTCACGCATGGCTTCGAAATAGCGATTTTGCTCATTGTTGTTTCTTGCATTATTTGCAAGATCAAACAAGGTGTCATCAATCGCATCAAATGATTGATCTAGTAGGGGAGATACATGCTGAGAGTAGGCATTGAACAGTTTTTCTGAGACGGCTGAGCTGTTAGCACTTTCTCGAGAATTGGCATTGTCGTTGACGTTAAAGCTGTTTGCCATTGGTGCACTCAAGCGATAGAGAAATGTATCAAAAAGTTAAAATGA
>NZ_LWFH01001053.1:0-545 GCF_001635725.1 Oleiphilus sp. HI0066 | reverse complement strand
TTTCGCAAGCGTTCTGTCGCTTCTGATTTTTATTGCCGGTTTGATTGCAGTATTTCAACTTCCGATTACCGAATATCCTGAAGTTGTTCCACCAACTGTCGTGGTCAATGCAAGCTATCCTGGTGCAAATCCAGAAACGATGGCTGAAACCGTTGCAACGCCTTTAGAGCAAGCCATCAATGGTGTTGAAGGCATGCTGTACATGGCTTCGCAAGCAACATCTGATGGGGCTTTATCTATCACAGTTACGTTTGAGCTAGGAACTAACGTCGATGACGCGCAGGTTCAAGTTCAAAATAGGGTAGCGCGAGCGATTCCTCGACTACCGCAAGATGTTCAGCGCTTAGGTGTTACCACAACAAAGTCGTCTCCTGACCTCACGATGGTTGTTCATTTACTATCGCCTGATGATCGTTATGACATGTTGTATCTCTCGAACTTTGCGAAGTTGAAAGTACGCGATGAGTTAGCGCGTTTGGAAGGTGTCGGTAACGCACAGGTCTTTGGGGCAGGTGATTACGCCGTGCGTATTTGGTTGAACCCAG
>NZ_LWFH01001052.1:0-1919 GCF_001635725.1 Oleiphilus sp. HI0066 | reverse complement strand
CCTTGCTTGATCGATAAGAAAAAATACGTTCTTAAGACTAACGAGAATGATGAGCATAAAGCGCAAGAACAAAGCCGTTTGGGAATGGCGCGCCTTCTGTTTTACAAGTTAAGTGATCAAATCGCTTTGTTGCCCAAAGAGATCCCTAACTATAAACAAATGGGCTTGTATTACGCGCCAACCGGAAGAGCTGAGGCTTTGTACGATGACTTTGCTCTGTCTGCGATTGCACATCATTTTCGTTGCGATGAAATTCCAAGAAGTTCCGCCGAGTTTGAAGAACGCTGGCAGGCGGGTCGAGGAGACTTTGTCGTTGAGGCTAAAAAACATGCTCAGTTAGTGAATGAGATCCTCAAGGAATACCATGAATTGATGAAGCTATTAAAGGGAAAAATCAATTTTACGGTAGCCATGTCTGTCGCAGATTTAAAGTATCAAATACAGCACTTAGTATACGATGGATTCTTGTCGCAAACTGATTACAAGCAGCTAGAACATTATCCGCGTTACTTGAAGGCTTGCACATTGCGCTTCGAAAAGATGGGGCGTGAGCTAGCACTTGAGAGGAAAACATTGCCGTTGTTAAAAGACTGGTGGGAGCAATACCGAAGTCGCTTAGACGCACACAAAGCGCAAGGTATTTCTGACCCAGAGTTAACAAGATTTCGTTGGCTAATTGAAGAGCAGCGCGTATCATGGTTCGCCCAACAATTGGGCACGGCTGAGACCATCTCCGAAAAACGTATCAATAAACAATGGCAGTTGGTGCGACGAGTTTAACTCGGCGCTGAGAGGTGATTGATTTAAGTTGTTTATTGGTGTCTTCAAGACTAATGTCTGATGATGCTTCTTAGTGGTGCGCGTCTCTGACGAGAATAGATAATTTATAGAAGGGGAAATTAGTGTATAAAGCGGCGATAACCGGCACAGGTTTGTTTACTCCAACGCAGTCAATTAGTAATGATGAGTTGGTAGAAAGCTTTAATAGTTATGTTGCGGCATTTAATGCAGAAAACGCAGCTGCCATTGAAGACGGAAGCGTCGCACCCTTACAAGAATCTTCTTCTGCTTTCATAGAGAAAGCTAGCGGAATTAAAAGCCGTTATGTGATGAATAAAGAGGGTATTCTTGATCCAATGCGCATGGCGCCGAATATCCCCGAACGACCAAATTCTGAGCCGAGTGTTTTATGTGAAATGGCAACAGCCGCCGCAAAAGACGCGCTGGCTCAAGCCAATAAAACGGTAGCTGATGTTGATGCCGTACTTGTAGCTTGTTCCAACTTACAGCGAGCTTACCCAGCAATATCTATTGAAGTTCAACAGCAGCTTGGGATTGACGGCTTTGGCTTCGATATGAATGTTGCATGTTCGTCTGCCACATTTGCTCTTCAAACTGCGCTTGATTTGGTGAAAGCCGGAACAGCGCGGTCCGTACTTGTTCTGAATCCTGAAGTCTGTACAGCTCACCTAAATTTTAGAGATCGCGATAGTCACTTTATTTTTGGCGATGTTGCGACTGCTATTCTTGTTGAAAGACAGGATTTGATGTCTGTCGATACGTATTACGAAGTGGTCAGCGCAAAATTAAAAACAAGTTTCTCGAATAATATTCGTAACAATTTCGGTTTTATGAATCGTTGCGCTCCAGAAGCGCAAGCCAACGCAGATAAGTTATTTGTTCAAGAGGGGAGAAAGGTATTTAAAGAGGTTTCTCCAATGGTTGCCAATATGATTGTTGAGCACCTCGCAGATAACGATTTCACTCCAGACCAGCTCAAGCGAATGTGGCTGCATCAAGCTAACTTAAATATGAACCTTTTGATTGCGAAGAAGGTCTTAGGTCGACCTGCAGAGGAAGGCGAGGCTCCTGTGATATTAAATGAATATGCTAATACGTCATCTGCAGGATCAATTATT
>NZ_LWFH01001051.1:0-1810 GCF_001635725.1 Oleiphilus sp. HI0066 | reverse complement strand
ATCAAAACCGTTCAATAGCACTACGCCCAACGAAGCAAGGAACGAGCACTCAGAGCTACGTCATCTGCAAGGGATGCAAGTTGGGCGACCAAGCAAATACTTAAAAATAATGGAGAACGAAATGAACACACATTCAATAAAAAAAACCGCATTCGCCGCTGTACTTGCAACTGCTATGAGCCAGGCCGCTTTCGCACAATCATCAGCTTCAAGTGATGCACCACTTAATGAGGATTCAAATTCAGGAACCTACTGGGGTGTCGGTATTGGTACAGCACTAGGCGCGATTATTGGCGGCCCTGTTGGCGCGGCAGCCGGTGCAGCATTAGGCGGTAGCTTTGGTTATGGCCATGACCAAGGTGAGGCTTTAGAGGTGAGTGAGAATCAGCTCGATGCGCAGACCATGACACTCGCTAAGCTTGAATCTAAGTATGTGCAATCACAGCGCACCATCAGTAAGTTAAAAGTAAAGAACGCCAACATCACACGTGAAAACGCACTGCAGGCATCAGAGCTTGCCGACCTTCGCGCCCAAGAGATCACGGAGCGAGAGCAAGCGGAGATTCTATCGAATATCGCGAAGCATTATTCGCAAGAGATCTACTATCGCCACAACGAATCCTCGATTCCAGATTACGCGAAGGCGCGCATTGATGAACTCTCGGGCTTCATGCAAGTCCACCCAAGTATTGCCATCAACTTGCATGGGCATACCGATTTACTCGGGCCAGAACAAACGAACAAGGCTTTGTCGCAAGCTCGTGTCGATGCACTGAAAGACTACTTAGTTGAGAGTGGCATTGCAGCGTCCCGTATTCAGACCAACGCGCATGGTGAAGCGTTTGCCACGGTAACGAGTGGCGATGCAGGCAACTATGTCTTGGATCGTCGTGTTGCGATTGAGTTATCGATGCCAAGTGCTGAGCCCCAGCCGGTTGTGATGCACGCAGGCGACCGTTAATGAAATGCTTTATTGCAGTAGATGAAGCAACTTTGCTTCGTCTATGGCTGAAAGATCCTGCATTGATTCAGCCATTCACGCGTCCTTTCTATCCTATTCGTCGTCATCACGAAGCGGCAAATGAAGTAGTAAGCCGTTTAGAGAATGTAACCCTGAGTGCGACGCACGATACGCAAACAGAGAGTCTTGAAAGCACGCCGTCTTCCCAAGCGTAGCTCGCACCTTTAGGCCACTCCATGTGGCCTCTTTTTTACAAGGGAATAAGCCATGACAAACATAACAAAAACATCAATTCAACGCCTTGAAGAGCGCATCTCACTCATCGGCGTAGTGCTCTGTATTGTCGTATTTTGGTCGATGAGTGAAGCGGTATTAGCCGAGAGCAACGAGCCAAAAGGTCAGCTTCAATTTTATTCAGAAGACATGCGTACCGCTTTGGTTGCGCCTCTGGCTTTAGAAACCAATATCACAGGCAACATAAGTGGTCCTATCTTTCGCGCTAATGTTGCGCAGCGTTTTAAAAACCCTTCAGACCAATGGTTGGAGGGGGTGTATACCTTCCCGTTACCGACTAACGCGGCGGTCGATCAGCTGAAAATGTATATCGGCGAACGCGTGATTGAGGGGCAAATCAAAGAAAAACAACAAGCCAAAAAGACCTACGACAAAGCTAAAAAAGCGGGTAAGCGCACAGCATTGCTGGAAGCGCCCAAGGGGAACTTGTTTACAACACGCGTGGCGAATATCGCACCACAATCAGAGATCGTTATTGAGTTTAGTTTCCAGCAAACCTTGGATTTCAAAGATCATGGCTATGCGCTCCGTTTGCCGATTGTGGCGACACCCCAA
>NZ_LWFH01001050.1:0-1668 GCF_001635725.1 Oleiphilus sp. HI0066 | reverse complement strand
TCTGCGCTTCTCCATGCTCTGGCCGAACAAGAAGTCAATGATCTTTTTGTGGAGGCTGGAGAGAGTCTTTCTGGCAGTTTTATAGATCAAAATTGCGTAGATGAATTACTGCTGTATGTTGCGCCTAAGTTGATGGGGCATCAGGCAAAAGCTCTGGCGAATCTGCCATTTGATCGTATGGGGCAGGCCATAGATTTAGATCTTAAGGATGTTCGACAAGTAGGGGCCGATCTACGATTTCAGTATCAATTTAAGGGCGCTCTTTAGAAATGTTTACAGGTATTATTGAGGCGGTTGGCACCATAGCTGCCATTGAAAGTGCTCGTTCAGGCGCTCAACTTCGTATCAATGTCCAAGCCCTTGATATGAGTGATGTTCAATTGGGAGACAGCATTGCTGTAAACGGAGTTTGTCTGACTGTCACCGCTTTCTCTCCTAATGATTTTTGTGCGGATATCTCCGCAGAGTCATTGCGTTACACACGATTCGCAACGATGCGAGTCGGTGATCGAGTTAATCTTGAAAAAGCGCTTACGCTTTCGCGCCGTTTAGGTGGCCACTTAGTCAGTGGGCATGTTGATGGAATAGGGTCTATAGTTGCTGTCAGCTCAGAAGGTGACTCATTACGTTATACCATTCACTGTTCATCGGAACTTTCGCGCTATATCGCGAATAAAGGCTCAATTACCGTGGATGGAGTTAGTCTTACAGTGACTGGTTTGGTGGATGAAGGATTTACTCTCAATATTGTTCCTCATACCGCTCAGAATACGATTATCCCTGAGTACTCAACTGGCCGAGATGTGCACTTAGAGGTAGATCTTATGGCTCGCTATGCAGAGCGGTTATTGAGTTTTTCAGATGAAAAGCAATCGCCGAAGTCGGTGATTGATGAAGCGTTTTTAGCAAAGAACGGTTACAAGATATAGAAACATACCTAGCTTAATTTGCTGGGTCTTTGGAGGTTGAATGAAGCTCAACACTGTTGAAGAGCTAGTTGAAGATATCCGTCAAGGTAAAATGGTTATTCTGATGGATGACGAGGACCGAGAGAACGAAGGTGATCTCGTTATTGCGGCAGAGCAAGTGCGTCCTGAAGATATTAATTTCATGGCGACACATGCGCGTGGTCTCATTTGTATGACGATGACGAGAGATCGTGCGGATTATTTTGGCTTGCCTCCGATGGCGCATGCAAATAACGCACAATTTTCAACTAATTTTACTGTTTCGATTGAAGCGGCAGAAGGTGTAACGACGGGCATCTCTGCTGCGGATCGTGCTCATACTATTCGGACTGCTGTGGGTCGAAATAGCAAACCCCAAGATATCGTCCAGCCGGGTCATGTTTTCCCAATTGTTGCTCAGCCTGGTGGCGTATTAACGCGTGCGGGTCATACAGAAGCTGGTTGCGATTTGGCGAGAATGGCTGGCTTTGAAGCGGCTTCGGTCATTGTTGAAATTATGAATGATGATGGCACGATGGCACGTCGCCCTGATCTTGAAGAATTTGCGAAAAAACACGATCTAAAAATTGGCACAATCGCCGATATGATTCATTATCGTGCTCTGAATGAGCAGACGGTTACTCGTCAGGAAGAGCACGGCGTTCAAACTGAGCATGGTGATTTTCAGCTGATTACCTACAAAGATACTTTGCAAGGCGAT
>NZ_LWFH01001049.1:0-1800 GCF_001635725.1 Oleiphilus sp. HI0066 | reverse complement strand
TTGTTGATCGCGGTGCGCAAGAACTGAAGGTTGCTGACGCCTGGAATTTCAACAGGGTATTGGAATGCTAGAAACACACCTTCACGCGCGCGGTCTTCAATCGACATGTCAAGGAGATCTTGGCCATTAAAAGTAACCGTGCCGCCGTTCACTTCATAAGCTTCGTTGCCTGCGAGTACCTGAGAAAGTGTACTTTTACCGCTCCCATTTGGGCCCATGATTGCGTGAACTTCGCCAGGCTTAACCTCAAGGTTCAAGCCTTTAAGGATTTGCTTTTCTTCAACTGATGCTTGTAAATCTTTAATGTCTAACATTCGTCTTTTCCATTCGTATGCGTCGCACAACTCGCCGCAAGATTTAATCTTTAATTAACCTACACTGCCTTCAAGGCTGACTTCTAATAGCTTGGTTGCCTCAACCGCGAATTCCATCGGAAGCTCTTTGAATACTTCCTTACAGAAACCGTTAACAATCATTGAAACGGCTTGCTCTGCATCAATGCCTCGTTGTTGGCAAAGGAACAGTTGGTCATCGCTGACTTTTGAGGTCGTCGCTTCGTGCTCGACGATCGCACTCTTATTTTTGTTTTCGATGTAAGGGAAGGTATGAGCGCCACACTTGTCGCCAATCAATAGAGAGTCACATTGCGTATAGTTTCTTGAACCTTCAGCGGTCGGCGCAATTTTGACTAAGCCGCGATAGCTGCTGTCACTTTTACCGGCAGAAATACCTTTCGAAATGATCGTACTCTTCGTGTTTTTACCAATATGGATCATCTTCGTGCCCGTATCGGCTTGCTGAGCGTTATTTGTTAGCGCAACAGAATAGAACTCACCAACACTGCCTTCGCCGCGTAATACACAGCTAGGGTATTTCCATGTGATGGCAGAGCCAGTTTCTACTTGCGTCCACGAAATTTTAGAGTTCTTGCCAATACATGCGCCGCGTTTGGTTACGAAGTTATAAATTCCACCTCGACCCTCTTCATCACCGGGATACCAGTTTTGAACCGTTGAATATTTGATTTCAGCGTCGTCCATTGCAACGAGTTCAACCACAGCTGCGTGAAGCTGGTTTTCATCACGCATTGGCGCGGTGCAGCCTTCAAGGTAGCTAACATGGCTACGTTCTTCAGCAATGATTAGTGTACGTTCGAACTGACCGGTTTTTGCTTCGTTAATTCGGAAGTAAGTCGATAGTTCTAGCGGACAGCGCACGCCTTTCGGGATGTAAACAAATGATCCGTCAGAAAATACAGCTGAGTTTAGTGCCGCGTAGTAGTTGTCTTTTTGAGGAACAACAGAACCCAGATACTTCTTGATGAGCTCAGGATGTTTATGAACCGCTTCTGAAATTGGGCAGAAAATAACGCCAGCTTCAGTTAGCTTGTCCTTGAATGTCGTGGTGACAGAAACACTATCAAATACAGCATCAACGGCAACACCAGCGAGTCGAGCGCGCTCGTGTAATGGAATGCCAAGCTTTTCATAGGTTTTCAAAAGCTCTGGATCAACTTCGTCGAGACTTTTCGGGCCATCATCTTTAGATTTTGGAGCAGAATAATAGGCAATGTCGTTGTAATCGATTTTAGGGAAGTTAACGTGAGCCCATTCTGGGTCTTCCATCTCTTGCCATACTTTATAAGCCTGAAGACGCCATTCAAGCATCCACTCCGGCTCATTTTTCTTGGCTGATAGGCGGCGGATAACGTCTTCGTTCAAACCAGGCTCAAAGGTCTCAGACTCGATTTCGGTGACGAAACCGTGCTCATATTCTCTTTTGATTAGCTCTTTAACTTCT
>NZ_LWFH01001048.1:0-2954 GCF_001635725.1 Oleiphilus sp. HI0066 | reverse complement strand
TAGATTGAATCATTGAGTCGGCCGAACTGTGGCAAACGACTCATCGTTAACAAGAAGTCGCCCCCCCATGCATAATCAAATTTGATGCCTTTGAGTTGCGGGAAAGTACGCTCAAGATGTCGACGAAGAAAATGTTCGATTGAATTTGGATCGCCGCCGCCATAGGTGACTCCACCCCCAAACAGTAATCGATTGTCTCCAGTGATACGGTAGTAATCGAGTTTGTAGTTGCAGTCTTCGACACAGTATCCGTTGGGAATGAGAGTGCTTGCGACGGACTCTTCGAGAACTTCGGTCGTGATGATTTGCGTGCCACAAGGCATCGTTTTCGCTGACAACTCCGGTACCAAACCATGCATGTAGGCATTGCCTGCAACAAGAAGATAATCAGCTGTCACACTTCCTTCAGCGGTATGTATTTTAGGGCGACGTGTTCGTTCTATTTTTAATGCGGCAGAGTCTTCATACACAACGCCACCGAGTTGTTCGAACGCCGCTACTTCACCCAGTAACAAATTAAGTGGATGCATATGACCGCCTTTGTGATCTAAGAGGGCGCCTTCATAAACATCAGTATTTATTTCTTTCTGCACTGCATTGCTATCTAACAATTCAAGCTCGGTATGGCCGTAGCGTTCCCATAGCTTTTTCTGTTCTGTTAGCTCGTGCATCTGCTTTGCGTTAAGCGCAGCAAATATGCCACCGGGTTTTAGGTCACAGTCGATATTATATTTTTTGACGCGCTCGCGAATAATGTCGGCACCTTCAAATGCCATAGCGCCAAAGCTATGCCCAGTTGTCTTGCCATAGTTGCGTTCAATGACATCGATATCTCGACTGTAACTATTTACAAGTTGGCCGCCATTGCGACCACTTGCTCCAAACCCAAGGCGTGCGGCTTCAAGTACGACGACCTTGAAGCCTGCTTCGGCGAGGTGTAATGCGCTAGATATGCCAGTGTAGCCACCACCGATAATGCACACGTCTGTATCAATGTTGTCCTTCAGTGCGGGCCTATCATTGCGATCATGACGGGTTGCTGCATAATAGGATTCAGTGTGCTCGGTACGCATATTGGATTACGCCTCGTAGATTACATAGATTTTTTTGCAGTATTTGGGCACCTCCCAGGTACCTGAAAATCCTGCAGGAATGGTAAAAGTGTCGCCAGCTTTAACTGTCTTGCTTTGCCCTGATTCGTCGTGAATGATCGACTCGCCCTCTAGTATGTAGCAGAACTCGTCTTCATCGTAACTAACAGTCCAAGCACCGGCCTGTGCGTCCCAAACGCCGGCATGGAATTTCTCATCGCGAGACGAGAATGCATTCCATACATTTTGATGTGGCGTGCCTTTCACAATTTTTTCCGCATCAGGTAGATAGCTATCTACCTGAATATCGGAAACATCAAGGGACTTTATATCATTGATAGACATAAAAGCCTCTTACTTCATGGTTGGCATATTGAACTCTGCCGCTAAACCGTCTCCTGGCCAACGGATGGTAACGGCTTTGCGCTTGGTATAAAAACGCACGCCTTCTTCGCCGTGAACATGATTCGATCCAAACAATGAACGTTTCCAACCGCCAAATGCGTGGAATGCCATTGGTACAGGGATTGGAACATTCACACCTACCATGCCGACTTGAATGTCATGCGCGAACTTACGTGCGATGCTTCCAGAGCGCGTGTAGATAGATGTGCCGTTGCCGTACTCATGATCATTAATCATTTTGGCTGCGGTCGCATAGTCTGGTACGCGTACGACACATAGTACTGGACCAAAAATTTCTTCTTGGTAGATACGCATGTCGGTAGAAACATTGTCGAATAAACAGCCGTTCATGAAGTAACCATCTTCGTGACCTTCTACTGTATGCTCGCGACCATCAACAACTAGCGTTGCGCCTTCTTCCACACCAAGATCTACATAGCCTTTTACTTTTGCTAAGTGCTCTTTAGTAACCAGAGGCCCCATATCTAATCCATGGTTTACGCCATTACCTACTTTAAGTTGACGTGTTTTCTCAGCAAGTTTCTCAACTAGTGCATCACCAATATCACCAACCGCAACGGCAACAGAAATAGCCATACAACGCTCGCCAGCAGAACCGTATGCAGCGCCCATTAGCGCATTCACAGCGCCATCTAGGTCTGCATCAGGCATAACAATTAGGTGGTTCTTTGCACCGCCCAGTGCTTGAATGCGCTTACAGTGTTTTGAAGCGGTAGAGTAGATATATTCAGCAATTGGCGTAGAGCCAACAAAGCTTACTGCTTCAATGTCTGTGTGAGTGAGTAAGACGTCAACGGACTCTTTGTCACCGTTTACGATATTGAACACGCCATCAGGGAGACCCGCTTCTTTTAACCACTCAGCAACTAAAAATGTTGCGCTTGGATCTTTTTCTGAAGGCTTCAAGATAAAGGTGTTACCCGTAGCAATGGCGATTGGCCACATCCACATAGGTACCATCGCAGGGAAGTTAAAAGGCGTAATGCCCGCCACAACGCCAAGAGGCTGGCTCGTTGAATAAGCATCAATGTCGCGACCTACTTGCTCAGTGAAGTCACCTTTTAATAATTGTGGGATACCGCAAGCGAATTCGACAACTTCTAAACCGCGGGTGATTTCTCCGCAAGCGTCTTCGTATACTTTGCCATGCTCTTTTGTGATTGCCGCAGCTAACTCGTCTCTACGCGCTTCAAGAATAGTTTTAAACTTGAAAAGAATTCGAGAGCGATTCAGTGGCGTTACCGCAGACCAAGAAGTAAATGCTTCTTTTGCTACTGCAATCGCGTTTTCAGTTTCTGCAACGCTTGCGAGTGATACTTCTGCAGTTTGTTGGCCTGTAGCAGGATTATAAACAGGCGCTGTACGTGCGCTCGCTGCTGTGAATTCGCCATTAATAAAGTGTGTTAGTTGATCCATAATTCACCTAGTTTTTTAAGC
>NZ_LWFH01001047.1:0-1717 GCF_001635725.1 Oleiphilus sp. HI0066 | reverse complement strand
CCGAACAAGCACAAGAGCAAGCAGTTGTAGAAACGAAAGCAGAAACAATTACTCTTAAGCTTGCTGAAACTTGGGGACCGAATTTCCCTATTTTTGGCGATGCTACAAAAAACCTCGCGACACTAGTCGACAAGATGTCCGACGGACGCCTTCAGATTACGATAGATTCTTCCAACAAACATAAAGCGCCTTTTGGTGTTTTTGATATGGTGAAGTCAGGCCAGTATGACCTTGGGCATTCGGCTTCTTATTATTGGAAGGGGAAAATCCCTGCAACGATGTATTTCACGACCATGCCATTTGGAATGTTGGCGCAAGAACAGTATGCCTGGTTCTATTACGGTGGTGGTATGGAGTTGATGGATGAACTGTACTCTCAGCACAACTTAATGTCTTTCCCAGGCGGTAACACGTCTAACCAAATGGGCGGTTGGTTCCAGAAGGAAATCAAAACGCTAGATGACCTTCAAGGTCTTAAAATGCGTATCCCAGGTTTTGCTGGTGAAGTGCTTGCAAAGCTCGGTGCGAAACCGACGAATATCCCACCGGGAGAGCTCTATACAGCACTTGAACGAGGCACTATTGATGCGCTTGAGTGGGTAGGTCCATCTCTCGATTTGCGCATGGGCTTCCATAAAATCGCACCTTACTATTATACCGGTTGGCATGAGCCTGGTGCTGAATTGCAGTTCTTAGTGAATCGTAAAACTTTTGAAGGTTTGCCGGCAGACCTGCAAGAAATATTGCGTATCGCCATGCGTACAGCAGCCTATGACATGTATATCCAGTCTACGCACGAAAGTGGTAAGAATTGGGCGACGATGCAGGAAGAGTATCCAAACATTCTAGTAAAAACTTTCCCTGAAGAAGTGATGTCAGCCATTATTCAGGCAAACGATGAGCTTCTTAAAGAGAATGCAGCAGCAGATCCGTTTGCCGCGAAAGTTCTTGCTTCCCAGCAAGAATATATGGCGAAAGTACGAGATTGGACCTTGATTTCAGACAAGGCGTATCTTGAAAGTACAAAATAAGTAAGAAGTGAGTATAAGGAGCCCGAACCTTGGTTCGGGCTTTTTTCTATATGATTGAACGATTAGATTGGTTTTGCCGTAAGGCAACTTCGCTATGTGGCTTTGTGGCCTGCATCTTGATGTTGTTCATGCTATTAAACGTCTTTTACGACGTGGTGATGCGTTATGTTTTTAATGATGTCTCTATAGGCATGCAAGAGCTCGAGTGGCATCTATTTGCGGCTGTATTTTTGTTAGGAACCCCCTACGCCATGCAGCGCGATGGTCATGTTCGTGTTGATATATTTTACGAAGGCTGGAGTGATCAGCGTAAGGCTATTGTGAATTTAGTGGGTGCGTTGACTTTCATTTTCCCTTTTGTCGCACTTGTTACCTATTACGGAGCGAGTTTTGCGCATGATGCCTATTCAATTGGTGAGGGAAGTGGTGACCCTGGTGGTCTACCCTATCGCTGGATTATCAAATCGTTAATACCTATCTCTTTTATCTTTATTGGTATCGCAGCTCTCGGCATGATGACTAAAGCTATTTTGGTCTTAAAAGGGCGTGCTCACTATCAGCAAGGCAATAAAGGAATGCTCTCATGATAGGCATTATTATGTTTTTTGCTGCGCTTCTTTTATTGATGCTGGGCTTTCCCGTTGCGTTTACATTTGCAGGCGTCGCACTTGTTTTTGGAGTGATTG
>NZ_LWFH01001046.1:0-1965 GCF_001635725.1 Oleiphilus sp. HI0066 | reverse complement strand
ACCGGCGTTGTACCTAGCGTACATTTCGAAGAGTTAGTAACCCTACTTCGACTTTCAATCTTTTCAGAATGCGCGATCAACCAAACTCTTCGAACTGAGCTTCAAGCCTGCGCAATCGCAATTGGTGTTTACGCATCCCACACCGACTACGCACTCATAGCGACAGAAGAAGAACAAAACCATATCAAGGCAATACAGCTTCAGATCGCAACGAATATCGGCTACGAAAAGGCAGATATAGATGATATTTCAGGCGCATTAATTCTCTTGGGTATGTACGAAGCAGTCTACGTGCAGAGCTTCTCGTTTGACTTACTACGCTACGACTTAGAAGACTGGCCAATCGCCATGCAAAGCCTGTTAGAGGTGTCGCTATATCAACTAAGCAAAGAGCATCATGCTCGCTACACATTGTTTGGTCAAACGATGGCGGAACTGTTAGAGAACGGCCTTCCGAGAAGCAAAGAGCGCTGGGCGGCGATCAAGACTCCTCAGAAGAAAGACTTCTACGCAACCTTGAAACAAAAGCTGGCACCAACTCTTCCACCTTCGAGTTGGCAAGGTAAAACTGTTCGCGTGTTATTACTTGCCTGCGGTTCTGGCCAAAAGGCCTTCGACTACGCCAATCAGTTCACTAATGTTTCTGTCCTAGGCGCTGACGCGAGCCAAATAGACATGGCCTATGCCCTTATGCGTACTCAACATAGCGCATGTGATAATCTTGAGTTCGCTGTTGCTGACTACGCGCTACCACCACAAGACATCGAAAAGTTTGATTATATCGAGTTTGGGCAAGGCTTTGATTTCTCAAAGCTAGACGCATGGATCAACCTGTTAAATGATGATGGCGTTGCGCGCATTAACTGCCCAGGCACGGAACACAGAGAGATCACTGGTGTACTCACCGAGCTAGTAAAAGCCCGCGGCATGCAAGCAAACCTAGACAATATTCGACTGATTAGAAGCTCGATCCTGTTGGAAAAAGAAAGCGGGTTATGGAACAAGCTTCTTGAAAGCCCATTCTTCTACAGTGCGTCTGGGTGTAGAGACATATTGTTTAATGACAACGCACACTTCTATACCGTTGAACAAGCGTTCAACCTAATACAAAACGCGGGACTGATTTCAGTGTTTCCGCGACCAAGCGCTCGCAGAGCCGCACAAGCAGAACAAATGCTCGATGTCTTCGTAAGAAAACTTGGTAGCCATTAACTAGCAGCGATAACGTAGATAGTTGAAGCTATCTCAATTCAGTAAAGAGCGACTAGCTATAGTCGCTCTGAAGCCAGCGTTTCCAATCTTCTAATTCATCGACATCAAAACGCTTATCTAATAGCGAGAAACTAAATCCAAGCTCTGTCATGCGATTTTGAACTTGCTCAAGCACGCGATTGGTGCCCCATTCGATTTCACCAAATGATGTAAATCCGCATGCTCTCTGCCCGACTAAGCCAAAGCCTCCATCCTCTGTTGGCGCGAATACAAAATCATGATTGCTAAGCGAATTGATTGCTTGCTGTAAGAAGTCATCATCGAGTACTGGAAAATCACTCCCCACAATAAAGGCATAGTCATAATGCTCTAGGGCATCGAACATAACCCTTTGCATTTTTGCACCTAGATCGCCACTAGGTTGCTCAAGACAATAATCAAAAGTGAGAGAATCGATCCACTCTTTATGACTAATACCGCCTCCGCTCGCAAGTGCCAACTTTACATCAACCTTGTCTCGGGTTTCTCCATACCGATTCAGTTGTTGGTTAACCGCCGCCGTCAAACGAATATGGGCGTCAAGAGCACCCTGCTCACCAACGAAACGAGCAAGGCGTGTCTTTACGTTTCCTAGAACGGGGTACTTTGCAAATTGAATGAAAACAGCACTCTGCATTTTATTTGTCTATAGTAAGAGTAAGAACAACGTTAATAATACTGATCCCAGCATGCTTTTCGATCAAACCTTTAAGT
>NZ_LWFH01001045.1:0-15799 GCF_001635725.1 Oleiphilus sp. HI0066 | reverse complement strand
AAAGTAAGTCATGCTTTCATCGCTTAAAACTTCTGCTGCTAGACAAAAGCGGTCGGAACTAAAACTGAAAACCTTCATCGGATATTGTGATAAAGCCGACATTATAAAAGCGACTTGTGGCATTCATTTTTGAGCAACTGACTGAATGTGAAATTACAGTTTTGTGTTTGGCCTGCAGCCTTTTACCTCTTCTAGAAATTTACTAGCTTCACGACTTAACTGATCTAAACCTTGCTGCTCTATGGGCATGTGCCCAGCGTTTTCCAATAAAACAACTTTTTTATTGCAGGCCAAGCGCTGATAGAACTGTTCGCTGAGTTCAAATGGCGTCCATTTATCTTCTGCTGGATGAGCCAACAAAACCGAGCACGAGTTGAAGTTCTCGGGTTCAACTTTAGGTGTTGCAATCATAATCGAAAGCATGAAATGCAGCGGTGTTCGATTTCCACCACCGTTTGGGTCGTTAACAACAAGTTGATTAAATTCGGCATTATTCGATAAAGCGTGCATTTTAGAAAACCATTTCAAAGGAAGCTTTAGTGTTCCTAAAATGGGGTTTAGACATTTCAATAACGGTAAGATTGCCGCGCTCATTCGAGGGAATTTAGCGAAAGCAGCTCTAACAGAAGCCAATCGCGGATCACACAATGTGGTTGCGATAATGCCCTTAACATATTTTGATCTAGCTGCCGCATAGTACGCTAGCATCCCACCCAAGCTAAGCCCATACAATACGATTTTTTGCTGGCCTTGCTCTGATTCATGCTCAATTAAATCGACAACCAAATCTGCCCACGTTAGGTAGTCCACCTTTCTTTCCGGCGAATCAGTTAATCCATACCCTGGAAAGTCTGGCATCACGACTTCATATCCCTTCTCATACAGGTCGAGGGCCAACGGGCTCAACAAACGTGCATAGCCACCACCTCCATGCAGCATGATCACCTTTACGTCATCTTTGGTCGATGGAACATAACGATCTAAATGAACATTGATTCCCTGCCACAACCACCACTCCTCTTTGGGCTGGTTCTGGTGATTAATCCGTAGGTGTTCCGGAAAATAATCTTGGTAGTTTTGCCAGTATGATTCACTTTGGTAACTTGGTTGCTCTTTCATCAAACTCAATTCCTCCATTGGACTGCGTAGCGCTAAACGGTGCTTTAGATAACAGAACACTATAATATGAGCATTTACTCACATTAAATACTCGCGTTTATTTATTCTCATGAAAGTCAATAAAACCACCTCAAAGCCCCGTCGCAAGCCCGCTCAGAGCCGATCATCTAATACAGTGGATTGCATACTCGAAGCCAGCGCTCATATTTTAGTTAGCGAAGGACAGGGGAAATTAAACACCAACCACATTGCTAAAATCGCAGGAGTTAGCGTTGGTTCGATTTATCAATACTTTGGGAATAAAGAAACGATTCTTGCTGAATTGGGCAATCGCCATATTGATGAGATGCTCACAATCATTATGGCTACTTTACAAAAGCTGCCTTCTCTTGACCTGAAAGAAGCGCTTGAAACCATGGTGCATGCGGTTATGGACGCTCATAAGCAAGAACCGCAGCTACATCAGGTACTCGTAAGAGAGCTAAACAAACTAGACGGCTACACTCGCGTAGAAGAGCTCGATGGCGTATTGCTGAATTTAACCGAGAGCTTTTTGAAAAGCCGAGCCCATGAAATAAGTAGTGAGGATCTAAAACTCGCAAGCTTTGTGGTTATGCAAACCATAGAGAACCTTACCCATCAAGGTGTTTTGTTTGCCCCTCAAATTGATCTAAGCAAATTAACAAAAGAATGCTCACACATGCTTTATTGTTATTTGACAAGCTAATAGAGTGAAACTTCATTTGCCCTCTTTCGAAACAGTGCGACTCGAAAATATTCGTTGAAATGTCCGCTTTTCATAAACAGCCGATGCAATACATCTTCGAGGCGAAAGTCTCCTTCCCTCTTTTAGCCAACGTACAGCACCAACTCATATAATATTGTTTTTGTTATTCTTTCTAAGTAAGGATTTTATAACTGAAGAACATGGTTTATTACTTTTATAATTTCCATGCAAACAGCTATGTGTCGGTTAGATACTAGCCTTGTATTACAGATAAGGCTAGGAATCATGTTCATTATTTAATCAGAAATTCTGATTAATATAAGACTAGTGCGAGAAGAAAAAAATTGATTGATATCGATCAACTGCACACTGAAAACGACGTGAAGCAATTCAATAATTTGAGCAAGAAGTGTTTTATCAAATAAAAAAGGCAGAATGGAGACAGTCTGCCTTTTTGGTTTCTTTACATTTCGATTTACTTGAGCTTTCTCGCGCGGAATTTGCGCCCTTTTATTTTTCCTTCATTCAGAATATTCAACGCCTTGCGCATCGATCCTGATTTCACTGCGACATAACTTGCTCGTGCAACGATTTTAATTTTACCGACTTCAGAGCCGGCTATTCCGCCATCTGCTGTTAGGGCTCCTAACAGATCTCCGGGGCGTACTTTATCTCGTTTACCGCCAGAAATTTCTATCGTCACGAACTCAGGTTCAGGAAAACTACCCTTTGCCTTAAAGCTAGCAGCATCGAGATATTCAAGTGCTTGTTGGCGCTCACCTTCTAAAATTTCGAGCTTGTACCGTTGCTTCGCTGTGTAGATGCTATAAGCTTTTCCTGAGTGACCAGCGCGACCAGTCCGCCCAATACGATGCACATACACTTCACTGTCTCGTGGCAAGTCATAATTGACGACAAGAGCAACATCATCGACATCTAAGCCACGAGCCGCGACATCTGTCGCAACCAAAACACAGCAGCTTCCCTGCATAAATCGGGTTAGAACAGAGTCACGCTCGCGTTGTTCCAAATCACCATGAAGGGCTAGTGCGCTGGCGCCAAGATCATTCAGTGATTGCGCCAAGTCATCACAATCTTGCTTCATATTTGCAAAAACAATTGCGGTCGCAGCCTGCGTGTGACGCAAGATACGCGCGAGTACTTCTTGTTTATTACGCTCTTGTACTTCAATAAAACGCTGTTCGATATGATCGTCACTATGCTCGCTTTCTACAGTCACCATTACAGGATTATTCAATAATCGTTTCGCTAGGGAGGAAATTTTATCAGGATAGGTCGCGGAAAAAAGTAGGGTCTGACGTTGCGCAGGGCAGTGCCCTACAATATGTTCAACGTCCTCCAAAAATCCCATATCTAGCATTCGATCAGCTTCGTCCAAAACGACGGTATCAACGTTATTGAGTTTGAGCGTTTCTTTTCGTAAGTGATCTTTAATGCGTCCCGGTGTGCCCACAACAATATGTGCACCGTGTTCGAGCGAACCAATTTGAGGTCCCATTGGCTGACCACCGCACAAGGTCAATACTTTTACATTGTGCATACCTTTCGCTAGCTTGCGCGTCTCTTCCGCAACTTGCGTCGCTAATTCGCGCGTTGGGCACAAGATCAAAGTTTGAATACGATATCGCTTCGGCTCCAGTCTATTCAGTAGATTTAACGCGAAAGTCGCCGTTTTACCACTTCCCGTTTTTGCTTTCCCGATTAAGTCTTTTCCATCAAGCAAGTTTGGCAAGGCAGCACTTTGAATATCAGTCATAGTCTCGTAACCAGCTTTGTTTAAAGCATCCAACAATTCTGGTTTTAAAGCTAAAGAGGAAAAGCTTTGATTAGTCATGGCGTATAAATCTGTGAATAAAAAGAGAATGTTGCCGCACGCTGAATAGTGAATGAGCGCAGAGCAAGACAGAGGCGCTAGAGTAATCTAGTTGAAGAGAAAGTAAACCTTGAATCGAGGAGTTTAACCACGCTCATACATAATTTTCTTGGTGCCACCTTCACAGCTACCGACTTGTTCACCCGGAGCTGAGGCGTCTTTTTCAACAATAGTAAGCTTAAAGCTTTTCACCCCATTGTTTTTAATCTTGGCTTCGATCTCATCTTTCAACTCATTACAATCTTTGAGTTCTGCGCTAGCAATCAAAGGTAATGCAAGAAGGGTCATTGCTACGCCCCACGCGAAAATATTTTTCATAATCCACCAACTAATTTAGTTAACGGTAGAGGGAGAGTAGCAAAGAATCGAAAAGATGCAGGATTATAAATCGCTATGAAGGATCGACTTCTTGATAAACGACTTTGTAGCCAGAACCGCAGTAGCCCACCACTTTGCCTTCAACATCGTCATCGATTTCAGCAAGAACTAGCTCGAAACCGTCGTCTTCGTCTTGCCCATATTGAATCTGTAGATTAGACATCATCACTTCGCAATCCTTAGGCATTGCCATTAAAGATGACGAAAAGCCGAAAGCTACTAGCGCCAACACTATTGAGATTTTTTTAAACATGATGTGTACCTCCTGTATGTCCTTAAAGTATAGCAAACCTGCACCATTACTCGGTTCTAAGGCCCACAGAATAAGGGCTAGGATCTATTTCTGAGGACTGTGTATCAATTATTTTGCTTAATAACTCTACCGATGCCGGCGCTAATACCAAACCATTCCTAAAATGCCCTGCATTCACGTAAACGTGCCGATAACCTTCAATACGCCCAATACTAGGAATACCCTTTGGCGATCCGGGTCTCAGGCCGGCCCAATGATGACTCACCTGATATTCAGCAAGACTTGGGAATAAGGAGATAGCGCTGTCGATTAGCGATTGCTTCGCCTCTTCATTGGTTAGCTTTTCAAAGCCGGTATATTCAAGCGTACTGCCTGCGACCACCTTTCCGTCTTTTCTGGGAATCACATATCGGCCATCACTCAACACTACGCGATTGACTAAACCGACTGGCGCATCAAACACCAGCATTTGGCCTTTCACAGGTTCAATCTCTGACGAGATCTGAGGCATGAGCTGAGATGTCCATGCCCCCGAGCAAACCACAACTAAGTCAGCATAATCTATTTCGCCAGAGAGCAAGCTCACTCTACCCTCATCAATCCCTGCAATCTTTTGATTCTCACGCACGGTAATGGCCGCGTGAAGATTCATGATGGTCCTTAAGGCTCTTAATAAGCGCGGATTACGAACACTCGCAACCTTTGGCATCCACAAAGACGATGCAAAACCTGTTTTCAGTTTTGGCTCTAGATCATAGAGATGTTCGGCAGAAATTGTTTCCATCCAAGAGGCATTATTCTCGGCCCAGTTAAGCGCAGCCTGTTGGTCTTCAACATTCAACACTAATAAGCCGTGATGGCTAATCTCTGGATCGATACCACTTTCCGCTTCGAGATCTTCAATCAGCTCGGCGTAGATAGCTTGCGAGCGCTTTGCGAGCGCTGTCACTGGAGCCAAATAACGCCAGGGATATAACGGAGAGATAATTCCTCCCCCTGCCCAGCTCGCTTCGCGCCCTAGTTGGCCTTGGTCATACAAAACCACATCAAACCCATTGTGTGCCAAATCACGAGCCTGCAACATGCCAATCACACCCGCACCAACAACAATCGCCTTCATTCAAATCCCCTTAAAAATATGCGCTTGTATTCTACGCGCTGGCTGATGAAAATGGAGCACGAGTTAAAGGATTGACTCAACTTTTTATTCTCATCAAGGATTGATGTTATGACATATTCTTCGCATTACTCGCGTGGCTTTACGCTACTCGAGCTTCTCATCGCTTTTACAATCATCGCCATCACATTTGGCATTTCATTTGGTAGTTTTTCGTTTATTGAAAAACAACGTGTCGAGCAAAATGCACGCACTGTTATTCAAGCCATCATGTATGCGCGCAGCCTCGCGATTAAAGAAAACCAATCTGTTTTTATATGCGCAAGTGACAACGAAAGTCATTGCGATAAAAATTGGTCGAATACGATGATGATTTATCGCGACCTCAACGGGAATAAAAGCTTCGACGCAACCGATGACATGATTCACTTATTTGAACTTGGTAGTGATGATAACCGCATTCGCTGGGGTTCGTTTCGAAGACAAGACTATCTTGAGTTTTTACCGACAGGGATGACCAACTTTCAAAATGGCACCTTTACGGTTTGCGCAAATAATAAGAACGTTGAGACGGCGGTGCCTGTAATCGTCAATGTAGCGGGACGCCCATACTTTGGAAGAGATTCCAACAACGATGGTGTTCGTGAATATAGCGGTGGCAGCCCCGTGCGGTGCTCTTAAACAAAAAACGGGGCCAGAATATTTTTACTCTGGCCCCGTTGTCTGCATATTAATGCGAGTTTAACGCCAACAATCAGCTGGGTTAGCCGGCGTTTTTACACCCGCCGAATTAATCGTCATAGTGCCACAACGATCATTCGCCATAATATTTCCTACAACTGGTGCAGCTTGCAGAGTATATGTTTGAGCCGCTGTTGTATCAGCTGTGCCACCATCGGTCTGAGAAATAGTGATGGTATAAAAACGCGCAATTTCTTGATCTAAGCCATATAAACCAGCACCTGGCAAACCCGTATCGGCACCACCATCGGCAGCATTCGAGTAATGATTATTCTGCGTGTACCAGCGCTCAAGCGCTGAACTCAAACCCATCAGCTCGCTTTGCGCATTCGCGCGATGCGTTGACGCAACATTCTCTTGGTAACTTGGGTAGGCAATCGCGGCCAAAATACCGATGATCGCCACCACAATCATCAACTCAATGAGGGAAAAACCCTGCTGCTTATTTGTCTTCATGTTTTTTTCCTCTCATTATTGATTAATCAACTCGAACCAACCCAAACGACCTTCACGATCAGATGCAGTAGTCGCGGCGTGCTCGCCTTTATCGATACCCGTGCTGTCTTTTGGCTTCTCTTTGTTTGAGCTGAAGGTGTATTTACCAAGTACATTCGTCTCGTTGTTGAAGTTATCGCTCTTCATACCTGCGCCAACGTCGTTTTCGTCAATGAGGCCATCATCATTCAAATCAAGAATAGGCTTGCTTGGATTTAAGCCGGTTAGCAACGGCAAGGCATACAAGTAACTCGCACCACCACCTGAACACTCAGATACATCTGGTATCAAACTTGAGAACAAGGCAATCGGACCAACCTCTGAATCAAACAGCAACTCAGGTTTTTGCGTCACACGCTCACCTTCAGCTGATTCGCCAGAAACGATGAAGTCGACATACCAACCTTCGTTACTGTCCCAGTTCACGTCTGTACCAGTGAGAGACTTCACCTCATCCGTTTCCGTAAAGGTTCTAGCCGCTAGATCGGTACGGACAAGCTCTTGCTCAGTTCCGCTATCCCAGATGGTGTAATAGCTTTGGACATCTACATTCGCTTGGTCGCCATCTACTAAATACTGACCAGTACCAAAAGTAACTAAAGCATTTGGCGAAAAGCCTTTATTAGCTTGCGCACTGTTCAATGCCAAACTAGGTGCTGCCGTAATAGGCTGTGCCGCACCATTACTATCTTTTGCTGAGAATAATGGTTTTGGTGTTGTGCCGGAGTTATAGGCAGAGCCCCAATTGGCAGCATTTGTATTACTCACATCAAAGGCCCACATATTGCCTTTAATATCACCACCATAAATACGATCTGGAATCTGATCACCATTCAAGTCAACAGCCGTTACACCAGATAAACCATTTTTATCAAGCGAGGTACCTACACCCGTATCAATCACAACTTTGTCAGTTGCAGCCCATCCATCTAGACCTTCTTCGATATACAAGATCATGAGTGCTGCACGACCATTGGTTGACTCATAACCATTACCAAAGATAACCGCCCATTTGCCGTTATTCATCAATGAGATTAATGGAGCAGTCGTCAAGAAACCTAGATTTGCATCATCACTTTCAGTGAATTCCCACATTACAGTATTAGCAGCATTCGTCGCTGAGTCTGTAAAGTCATCAGGATTCGTCACATCCAGTGCAAATAAGCCTTTACCACCAGCACGCAGGCCACCAACTAGAACAGTTCGCCAGTCACGTGACACATCTGCAGAATTGCCTTTTGTATAGACGTCTTGCGCTACTGGCGTCAAATCTACGTAATACTGATGCGCATAGTTAGGGTCTGTTAGATAGTGCAATCCTTCACCCGCAACGCTTGAGTAGACCAAATTAGGCACATAAGCCATCACTTCTTTACCTGCGTCTGTGCCAGAATTAAGGCCGTTAAAGCCGTGAAGCATACCGCCATTCGCACCGACATATACAACAGGCGTACGTCCTGCTGCGCCGCCGTTTGCATCATCCTTGTCAGAAAAATCTGAATAACGGTTACCATCAACACCAAACAGTCCATCGTCTGGCCACGCAGAAGAAGGCTCCCCTACATAAACAGGTGCAGAGTGAATAACATCGGCCATACGGCTACCACGCGCTCGGAACGCACCGCCTTCTTTTGAGCGATCTCCGCGCAGGTAAGCTAGTCGATCCTGCGCGAGCGTGTCGTCAGGACTTGCCGCTTCTCCTGGAGGATTCGTGCGTAAGTCGTTTTTCTGAGCGTCCGTTAAATTCGCCCACTCAAAGGTTACACCATCCGATGCACCCTGTGTGTAGATAACTCGCTCTTGATCAGCAACTGAAATATCTCTTTCATCCAATAAAGCCGCAGCACCTGAAGCCTCACCCGCTGAGTTTGACCAAACAATATCAAGCACATCACCATTGCTTGGATCGAGTAAGCGTGCTTCTAAGTCACCACTCCAGTCAGACGAATTAAAGAGTGTTGTATAAATAGATGTGCCATCTTGCGCACGTAATGATGAAGAGTTAAAGGTTACACCTGAACCGCTACCAATAGATGTCACAATATCGTTGATCGCCGAACGCAGCGCTTCTTTCAAAGAATCAGGCGACGTTGCGCTGTACATTTCGCCACGGCCATTGACTGCTGCGTGATATAAATCATCCACCTGAGGAAGACCTTCATCAGAAACATCTGGCCAAACTGGTTCAGTATTAGCCCCATGAGCATCTTCCACAGCATGATGAGTCACACCAAAGATATTCCCGCGCAAACCTAAGCCGACGGTATAAGTGTTCATGTGTAGATTAGTATTACAGTCTAACCAAGCATCCGGACTCGCGTCTGCACAAAGCGGATTGACTCGCACTGCACCTGTTGGGAGGTCACCTCTCAAGTTCGTTGTATAAGCATCATATGCAATATCGCCGAGTGTCGTTGAGTAACTGTCTTGATAAGGGGCACCCGCAGAACCATCTTGGTTGCCGATACCGTCATTAAGCACAGACTGAACTTCGCTTGTTGTGTTTTGGGTATTAAAACCATCTGTGAACAACAATGTATAGTTTTTCTGACACTCACTGGTTATAGGGCCGGTTGTGCTCTTGAACTGATTGCGAGCATGATTCAATGCGCTACGCAGTGGTGTACCGCCCGCATTCACTCGCGTGTAGTGCTCGTCTAAGAAGGTACCAAGTTCAGTCCCTACACCAACATCTTTCATTTGTGCAGAACCAACAGTACGTCTGTTATTAATCCAGAACATGCCTGTTTTAATACCATTAATACCCTGAACCGCTGCTGCTAAGCCACCACGCATTGCTTGGTGACGACGACGATAATATTGGAACCAATTCGCGAAGTTTTGCTTTTCTTCCAATACAGTACGTGTAACGCCCGCACCGTTAATAAATGCCTCACCATCAGCTTGCGTTTTACCAATCTGATAGCGCGTGAGACAAGCACCGTCGAAAGCAAGCGATCTTCCAGATTCAATCAATGAGTCAGAACCTGAACTCTCTCCAATACGATATCTTTCAGGATTACGCGCAAACTCAAGATAGTGAGAAGGTGTTGATGCCGAACACTCTCGACGATCACCTAATGCACTAGGATCCACCAAAGTCATTATTCCTGTTGGCGTATCTGTATTCGAAGTAACAAGGATTTGATCCATCAAGGTACCACCTTCACGGTATGCGACCTCAAGCTCATAATTACCAGCAGTGAGATTCGCCTCACCCCACTTGACCCATCCCCAAGTATTATTTGGCATATTATTTTGCAAAGAGCCATAATCGCCTAATGCGTTGCCATTGCTGTAACTAACGCTTGGATCACTTCCCAATGGATTCGTTAATTTCGCCCAAAATGAATCCGAAGACCCTCCTGCGCCAAATACGCGCATCCAAATATAATGTGTTCCTGAACTCTTCGCCTCTACCGTATAAAGTGTTTTACCAGTGGCAGGCACACTCGTACGATTGCCCGTCCCTAAACTCACAAGCGTCCCGATAAAATCGCCACCACTTGTTACATTGGTGTCACGAGATGCTTGGATACGGTCAGATTCAGTACCAGAAGATTGCGTCTCTAACGCAGCAGCAAACTTCATTGGCTCAGAAATATTATCGGCAATTGGCGCTTTAGGCTTCTCTGCCTCTAATAAATCACTGTCTGTTACAGAGGGTGCGCCCGACCCAGAGCCTCCTACAGCGTGATAATAATAATGGTCGCTCTGATCTTTCAGATAGTAGGTTGCTGGATAAAATGTGTAGTCTTGGCGAGAGTTATCGGCACAATCGTCTGCACCACTCTCTTTACAAACCATGTCAGCATCGCGAATATCGTAATCCCAATAAGATTCCGTTTTAGTAGATGTATCTAAGTCTGCAAATAAGTTAACCGTACGTGTACCAAAAGCCGTTGTGACTGGCTCAACTAAGGTTGCTGTCACACTCGCATCTGTAAAGGTATAGCCATTGGTTTTCGCAACGCTATCAAACTCAGCATTAGTAAAGGTCGGCCAAGGATCATAGGTCACACTTGGGTCGTAATATGCCGTGTTGTATGCGGAACTTTTTGCTGATGCGTACTGTGCAATAGGGGGTATTGCATAGCGGTTGCTATAGAGGCGGCGACCGTCATACCCGCCTGTATCTACGCCGTTGGCAAATACGTAAGCATACTGGCCGTAGCCACCACTATTGAGGTAATCACCGTTTGAGTCTACAAAATTACCATCGCTTCTCAAACGCGGTGTACCATCATTGACAGGGAAAGATAGCTCCCAGTCCATACTACCGGAGTCATCAATCGCGAACATTAGGTTATGTTTCACAGACGAGCCTAACCATAATGGCTGGTCTGCTAACTGACCTGGAGCAGAATAAGCAATAGTAGGTGCGGTCAGATATGTGACCAGCGCACACCAACGAAGTTTGCGTTCGAATGTTTTCATAGCACGCCCCCCTGCAAGGTCGCTAGAGCTTGATGCTTCTGTCGTATGTCTATTGATCAAGCTCATAGTTTTTTACCGTAGTATGTTTCAATAATGCGTTGTGAATTCGCGGTACCACCTGTACTACGCGCGACAATTCTAAACGTTGTGATTAAAGGGTTACCGGTGCCTGAACCATAACCACCACCGGTTTCACCAAAGTCACCCTGACCGGTGTTTAGACCATCATCTTCGACTGAACCCGCAAGCTCTATAAAGTAACGTGGTTGCACTGTTTGCCCTGCCACGGCACCCGCTGCCTGGGTGGCGGTATTGTTTACGTCATCAACCCAAATGCTGGCATCAAATGGGTCTGGCGCATTACCATTGGTATAAAACGGGCCAGTTGAATTGAAACCCGTTGTCGAAATAAACGCTTCAATAGCTTGCTCTGCAGCGCGAACGGCTGTTTCTGAACCTTGCAGTGCAACGTTGCCGTCTTGAATCGCTGCAGACATCTTCCCTTGCATAATGGTGTCGTTCATTGAGCTCACACCCAATACCGTCAAGATCAACAAGAAGATAAGCGAGATAAATAAGGCAGCGCCTTTCTGCTTTTTAGGGTTTAGATTCTGCATAGTAGATACGTGTGTCATATTCGCTCCCTATTTCAAACGATTGCGAATGGTATTCGTAGTTTCATACGGCACATAAAAGCGTAAGTCCGCAGCCGTCGTAGCCGTGCCATTGAAGTTATAGGTTTGGTTTTCCGCAACTGTGCGATCTTCAGACGCGGTAAGAATGCGTGTGCGTACTGCTACAACATTCAAAAAGTCATCGACGTCATCGGCAGCCACATAGCGATTCGCTGTTCCATCATCATTAGTATCTTCACCGTAAAGCACCTGCATATCTTCCACGCCTTCGGCGATCTCTTGAGTCGAAAACGAGGAAGTCTCGCCAGAGCGGTTAATCTGCGTCATGAACAGTGCGCGACCACCATCGGCCGTATTGCCGACGTGGTATGCAGTAATAGTAGGTAGGTACAAGTAACTACCGTCAGGATCATAAATATCATCAGCAAAGTTGGCGCTATTGTTATGCGATGTCCCATGATTAAGCACGTTCGTTGCTGTTGGGTCACTCGTTATAGAGAATAGCTCAGCACGCGCACAACTCGATACGATCACTAGGTCGTTTGTTGCGATATCACAAGAAGAAGCATTCGGAACAGTAATCGAAGTTGCATCAGAAGCTGTGACACTCAATCCACATGACTCTGCACCATGCACGATAAATACATCCGTTCCGCTTACAATTTGTTGTGCACCTGTCCCGACACTCAAGCCCATGTTGTTCAGTGTTGTAACTGCGCCAGTCACATTATCAAAGCCGGTAATACCATTGTCGCCATTGAAACGAATTAGCTCGTTTCGAAATGCTACATTCGAGAATTCGCTCGTGTCTGCTCCATTGGTGAATGGTGAACTCGCATCTCCCGATGCACAGCCAAGAAACGCTGCAGCACGCACTCCACGAGACAAAAACTCCATCGAGATACGACCGCTTTCTTGAACGCGTGCAACTCCACCTTGAAGATTGAAAGCCTGACTATTGCTATTAAAAATTTGGAATAAACCAAGCAATAGGAAAGAACTCAACGCCAAGGCAACGAGCAATTCAACAAGTGATAAGCCTTGTTGTTTCGAATGTTGTGTCATAGTGCTCTACTCCTTAAGGCTCAAATGAAAGATCAATAGAGCTTGTCGCGATGCTCGTTGTACCTTGCTCGACACGGTCTGTCCACTGCACCCTTACGGTATAAACGCTGCCATTCAAAGCAATAGAACCCTGACCTGCCGGGAGAGATCTTGCTAGATTTGCTTGCCACTCAAATCGATCATTGATCGCCATATCTGCAGAAGAACATCCTGTTGTATTCAGGCAATTTGCTTTGGCACTGCCTCCCGTTCCATCACCATAATCGCCATTATCAACGCCTTCGCTGTTCGCGCGCATACGATCAGCCATATCATTGGCATAGTACAGTGCAACACCGCGATAACTTGAGTTTGAGGTGTCTTGCACAGCTCTCACCTGCATACTCGCCATGCCTAATAAACCAACTGCTAGAATTAGCATCGCCACCATAATCTCAATCATAGAGAGACCTTGCTGATGATGTTTGCCTGTAAAGGTAAGTTGTCTCATGTCATTCATCACTCATTAAGGACAGGTAAAATTATTCACGTTCACGCGACCCGACAAAGCCACGGCTATCTGACGATCATCTAAGCCTGCTTGAGCAGTACATAGATTGAAGCTGATCGCAGGTGTTGCAAAACCAGCGCCGTTGAAACTAAAAGTACCAGCGGTGCCTGTTAAGGTAAGTGCACCGTCAATGGCATCGAAACGTCGGATCTCTTCGTTGGCATCAAAGATCGCATCGCCATCAAGATCTACCCAAATGCGATATCCACTAGTCCAATTGGTTGGTGTACCGACATCTAATGAATTCACCTGAACAACTCGACCACGCTGAGCCGCTTCAGCTCGCGCCAAATTCAACGCTCCCACGACATTGTTTGCGGTGGCACTAATTTGGTTGCGCGCAATAAGATTGCCGAAGCTAGGTAAGGCAATCACAGCAACGATGCCCGCTACGACAAGCGCTAACATAAGTTCGATGAGAGTGAATCCTGATTGTTTCATCTGTCCGCCATCTTGGTTTTCGATTTGTATACTGTAGATGCCCAGATGTAAAAATGAGTCTGCTTAGCGATCAACGGTTGTTATTGTTGATAAACGGCAATTCTACGAAGCGAAATGCGAGGCAAAACACAAAAACAGAGGGCTTTTCTTCAGCTTAGCTAAGAATTGAAGATATGTAGGAAAGATTCAGATATTTATTAAGAAAAACAGATGGATAGCGCAGAAGAAGGGCTTGGGGCCAGAGTAAAATTACTCTGACCCCAATATCGTCAAATTTCCTTAACGGGAATCCTTAGTTCTTTAGGCATTGAGAAAACAATATTCTCTTCTCGCCCATCGACTTCTTTGCTAGACGTTGCACCCAACTCTTTAAGTCGATCAATAACTGCTTGTACTAAGACTTCTGGCGCTGAAGCACCAGCTGTGACCGCGACATTATTAACACCATCAAGCCAAGCGTCTTCGATCTGAGACTGATCATCAATCAAATAAGCTTTTGTTCCCATACGCTCTGAAAGCTCACGTAGACGATTTGAGTTAGAGCTATTTGGAGAACCAACCACTAACATCAAATCAGAAGAAGGAGCCATTTGTTTTACAGCATCTTGGCGATTTTGCGTGGCATAACAAATATCGTCTTTTCTCGGGCCTTGAATTTTCGGGAACTTCTCTCGTAAAGCATCAATCACCACTGAAGTATCGTCCACAGATAAAGTTGTCTGCGTTACATACGCTAGGTTTTCAGGATCTTTGACAGATAACTGAGCAACATCGCTTGCGTCTTCAACAAGATAGATAACTCCGCCATTAGAATCATCGTACTGTCCCATCGTACCTTCGACCTCAGGGTGGCCTTCGTGGCCAATCAAGACGCACTCCATTCCATCACGCGAGAATTTGGTCACTTCAAGATGTACTTTCGTGACAAGAGGACAGGTCGCATCGAAGACTTTCAAGCCTCGATCTTGCGCTTCATTTTGCACAGCTTTAGACACGCCATGCGCACTGAAAATCACCAAAGCATCATCAGGTACTTCATGCAACTCATCAACGAATATAGCGCCACGATTCTTTAGGTCATCCACAACAAAACGGTTATGAACAACTTCGTGACGCACATACACTGGCGCTCCGAATACCTCTAATGCACGATTAACGATCTCAATCGCGCGATCGACACCAGCACAAAATCCTCGGGGGTTAGCAAGTTGAATTTGCATGAGTTGAACTATGATCCCTAAATAGTTTCTATCGAAACGATCTTAACCTTGAACGTTAATGTATCGCCAGCTAGCGGATGGTTGAAATCGACCACCACTTCTTCGTCGTCAAACTGCTTTATAACGCCAGGCAACTCAGACTGACTCGCATCAGCAAAAGAAATGACTAGGCCTTTTTCAAGTTGCATATCTGCTGCGAAGTCGGAACGTTTAAAGGTTTGAACATTATTTGGATTTGGCATCCCAAACGCTTTTTCTGGAGTCACGAGCCAAGCCCCCTCCTCACCTTCTTTCATGCCATCAAGGCAGGACAAGAAGCCATCGGGTAATTGACCATCACCATACTCAAATGTCGCTGGGTTAGCGTCAAAATTAGAATCGACGACTGAGCCATCTTGCAGGCTCAAAGAAAAATAAAGCGTGACACGTGTGTCCGCAGAAACAACTAAACTCACGTTTTTAACTACCTAAATGGAACGTTAAACAGAAACGAAATCGCTCTCTAGTATATGACTCGAGACTATATTGCCCGAGACTCAGAACGACTCTTTGGTTTTGGGTTACCGTCTTCGTCCTTGCTACGGAACATATCTAATACCAACATTGCGGCACCAACCGAGATAGCGCTATCTGCAATGTTGAAGGCTGGAAAGTGATAATCGTTCCAGTAAAAATGAAGGAAATCGACAACATATCCCAGCATTATCCGGTCATACAGGTTACCTAG
>NZ_LWFH01001044.1:0-1886 GCF_001635725.1 Oleiphilus sp. HI0066 | reverse complement strand
TCGTGAGAACCTGTATGGCGTTTGCCGCGATCTTGTTTATTTTGGGGTGCTCAAGTACTCCTACTGAAGAGTCAAAAGAAGATCTTTTTGGTTCTGGTTTGGCCTCTGCTGAAACGAGTGATTGGCGCGGTTACGAGTATGATCGTTTAAACATCAAAGCCGGAAATTTGATTGATCATGATCGCGATGGTGTCATCCATGAGCGAGATGATTGTCCAGATACATTGCGAGGCGGAGTGGTCGACAACAAAGGTTGTGCGCAGTTGCTAAGCGATATTCAGCAAAGCTTTCTGCAAATCAATTTTGATACTGACTCGGCGAAAGTGAAGCCGGAATATATCGAAAATATTGGCACTGTTGCTTATGAATACCATGACCTTGTTCAAGCGACCGATGATCCTCCCTTTATTCTCGTTGAAGGACACACCGACAACGTCGGATCACGTGCATATAACAATGCTCTATCTTTGCGTCGTGCTCGAGCGGTCGCGACGGTGTTGATTGAAAAGTTTTCGGTGAACAAAGAACACATTCTGATTTCAGGGCAGGGGTTCGATTATCCAATTGCTGATAATTCAACCAAGCGCGGTCGCGCAAAAAATCGCCGCATGATCACTTATTTCGCAAAGCATGACCGATTCCAGAAAACGCAATGGAACATATGGACGGTTGAATTACGCTCGAATCAAAACGACAGTGAAGATAAACGTCGTTTTCAAACTGTTGATATCGAAGAGGCGCTATAACTATGGCTTTTTCAATTAAGAGATGCATTGGCGTTGTATTGCTTTTAAGTTTGCTAGCAGCTTGCGCTAGTAATGACGTGAACAACGAACCGCAGCATGAAGAGCAGGCATCGGAACAATCTGCTGATGATTCTGTGAACACAGAGTTGGTCAGTGCGCCTCAGGAACGAGAGCTCAGAATTGGAATATCTAATTTTGCCGAGCAAGATCTAATCTATGAACTAACCAAAGCATGGTTGGCGAAAAACACAAAGACTCAGCATATTCGTTTAAAGGCCGTGAATTTCGAGAACTTCACAGGCGCGGTAAATGCGATGCGTGACGACAAAATTGATCTTTACTGGGGTTACACAGCGTCATTTTTGAGTGCTTACAATATCAAAACCTCACCACCGTACGACGCTAAACTCGTCTATGAGAGAGTGAAATCTGTTCTAGCAGAAAACGAAAGCCAGTTTTCTCTTCTAGATTACTCTCCTTTGCATAATGATTATGCCTTTGTTGTGCGCAGAGATATTCAAGATTTTGTCGCTGTGCGTGACTTATCTGAGGTCGCGAGCTCAAACCGAAAGTGGGTGTTTGGCATTGAACCAGATTATCTCGAGTATCGGGATCATGACGGATGGGAAGCACTCGCCAAGTTTTATGGATTTAATCTCGCCAACATCGAGATTAAGCAGATCTACGAGCGTGAAGATTTATACCGTGCCTTGAGGCTTGGTATGGTCGACGTGGGATTGGTGTATAAGACCGACCAAGAGCTGGATTTAGGCTACTTGCGCTTGCTTGAGGACGACAAGTTATTTTTCTCCCCTTACAACATGGTGCCCGTACTTAGAACAGATTTGCTGGAAGCAGAACCGGCACTAGTTAGTTCATTGAATGCCATATCAGGAAGTTTGAGCAATGAATTGATGCGCTACCTTTTGCAGCGTTATGAAATAGACGGTGTTGAGCTAGAAGTCATCAGTGAAGAGTTTTTGCTTTGTGTTGATGATCGTCATCATAGCGAAGATGAGGATAGTAGCTTGGCCCACCAAGGCGGTACCTCGATTTGCCATGAGTCATAAGCGTGTTTTTGGGCAAAACCAAGCTTTAGGTTAGTTTGGTTTTTCTGCTTCACAGCTCCAACAAATTTCA
>NZ_LWFH01001043.1:0-2015 GCF_001635725.1 Oleiphilus sp. HI0066 | reverse complement strand
CTCGCGAAGAAGTTCAACAAAACCTATTCTGCTGGGTTTAAGTACGGTATGTACTCAGCGGGTGATGCTGGCACTAACAAAGTTGATACAGATAAAGCTTGGTTGTGGTTAGGTGCGAAGTTCTAATTAGTTGAGCTCCCTTAGCTAATTTTGCCGCCAATGTATTTCTGATACTTGGCGGCTTTTTTAGTTGGTTCGATCGTTTTGCTAAATAGCCGCATCTAGCAGCAAGAATCCTTCGCGTCCTGCGACAAAGATGACAGAGCACCACGCGAACGTAATGATTGTGATTTCAAGCAGAATTGAACGGCGGCTTTGCTTAAAGCGTCGGGCAATCACTGCATAGGTCGGTATGCCGATTAGAATTGGCGCAAGCACCGCTGATCCTCGTTTTCCGTACCTCTTCCAGATTCTAAGCACCTTTCTTAGATGCTTGTTGAATCCTTTTCGTTTCGACTGAAGTTTTTTTACCCACAAGTCAGTCAAAAACAACACGCTCACCGAAGATGATAGTGCAGCACCTAGATTGAATAAAAGCATCTCGATATAACTAAAACCGCTGCCCGCAGCAATGAATGGGCCTAGGTAGGTTTTCCACAGACTTAAAAAGTACATGGTCGCAGCTTGCAGGAAATACGTGTCGTCCATTTGTTCGCACTACTATTTATTTTGCGTTGATTGTGCGCGACTCTTTAATCAGCAGCAAGGCAAGAATGGTTTTTATGCGATTCAGTTGTACTGAGGCCTTATCGTCTCGTAAGTTGATTAAAGGCGACTCGAAGATCCTCTTTAGAAGTAATGCCGTGCAGAGTATTCGTTAGTCTTCCGTGCTTGTTGAATAGCAATAGCGTTGTCTTAGGGGCTTGGTATTTGCCAGCGAAAGTTTTGCCTTTCTTGTTGGCGAGGTTAGCAATTTTGAATTGTATGTCCTCGTCATACTCGGATTGGAGTGCATCTACGTTGCGCTTTAGTTGTGCGCAATTTGGGCAGTTTGGATCATGTACTTGAACCACAGTCGCTGTGCCATTGCCGATCACGGAAAGATCCTGTGTTGTCTGAATCACGTGACTATAGGCTGTTAGGCAAACGCCAAGAAAGGCTGCGAATACAGCGCTAATTCCAAGTTTTTTCAGGGTCTTAGGTGTAATTTTTTTACGTTTTACTTTTTGAGTTTTAGTAGTAGATGATTTCCCATGGCGTGCCATGATGCCTCCAGTGCGATTCTTTGCTGCTGAAAAAGATAGGGCTCTTGTGACATTCACGGTATAAAAAAGTTCATTCCAGTAAGGGATCTGGGCATGTCATCTTATGCCGTGATACATTCGTATAGTTAATCTTCGATCACAACAACAAACAGATTAAGCGGTAGCGACTTTCCATGATTATTAATCAAGATACTTTGAACTTCCTTCTTTATGACGTGTTTCAAGCAGAGGCTCTTACTGAGTTAGATGCCTACAAAGACCATGATCGTAGTACCTTTGATGGTGTTATCGATACGTCGCTTAAAATCGCACAAGACTACTTCTTACCGCACAACGCGAAGGCTGACGCAAATGAGCCAAGCTTTGATGGTGAAAGCGTATCGACCATTCCTGAGGTGAAAGAAGCGTGGAAGTATTTTACTGAAGCTGGATTGATTAATGCGCGTCATCGATTTGATGAGGGTGGAATGCAGCTGCCTGCGTTGGTGCATTCAGCATGTATGGGTTTGTTTACAGGCGCGAATCCGAGCACGGCTGGTTATCCATTCTTAACGAGTGCGGCATCGAATCTTATTCATGCGTTTGGGAGCGAAACCCAAAAAAGCTTGTATCTAGATGGAATGTTCTCTGGACGATTTGCTGGAACCATGGCTTTAACGGAACCGAATGTTGGTTCGAGTCTGGGAGATCTGACAACAAAAGCCACACCTCAAGACGATGGCAGCTACCGCTTGAAAGGTCAGAAGATGTATATCTCTGGTGGCGATCAAGATATCACCGAAAATATTATTCATTTGGTGCTCGCGCGCG
>NZ_LWFH01001042.1:0-1787 GCF_001635725.1 Oleiphilus sp. HI0066 | reverse complement strand
CTTCTGGGAAACCATGTTTCTGACTTAAGTTGTGCAAAGCGATCGATAATGCCGAATCGACACAGGCTTCAGCCAACCATGTTAAGTAATCACTTACTTTCATCACAGGCAAGACACCGCTTATCTCAGCGGCTGCGACACGCAACATATGTGACTGTTTGAAATTCCTCAAACAATCCATCTGCGCTTCAAGATCTTCCTCAGGAATACGTAACAAGGACTGACGCAACTCATCACTTAACTCTTCGCGTTTAGGCGGCGTATACAGCAACTCCGGCTTTAGTAAGTCATCGAGTACAACTGGCGTGGCCGAAATATGTTCAGCGAACCATTCACTCTCTGAACACAACTTACAAAGCTGTTGAAGCGCCTGCTCATTTTCAATAAGAAGAACCAAATAGATAGAACGCCCTAAGACGGCTTGAACTACTTTCAAAACGCGCTTTAACGTCAGGCTCGGCGCTTCGCCAACTGCCAGCGTATTAAGCAAGCGAGGCAAAAATTCTTCGAATCGTTTATACGCAGCTGGCGTCATCGAGCGAAAACGCGGTAAGTCTTTGAATTGAACCATCGCCTGAGCGGCTAGAACTGGATCATCATACCCTGCCCGTTCAAATTCCTTGGCCCAAGCCTCTGTGCGACTTCCCTGCTCATCGTCTTCGACCTGCCAGATCTGAAGCCACTCATAAGCACCAGCATCCTCATGCTCTTCGCTTTGTGCATCTTCTTGCAGGAACTCTTCAAAAATAGCCGATACATTTGCCCGCAACTTGGCTTGCCTGGCAACTAACGCGCCCCAACTTTCTTCATTCATAGCCAGCACAACGGCATCTTGTGCAGCTTCTTCATCAGGCAATTGCTGAGTCTGCTGATCTTTATACCCCTGTATTGCGTGCTCTAAATCGCGCAGGTAACAATATGCCTCTAACAAACGATCAACCCACTCACTAGGCAGATAATCTTGTTCAGCAAGTGTTTGATAAGCGCTTTGCAGACCAGTGTCTTGGAGTCTTAAGTCACGACCTCCGTATATGAGCTGCGCGGCTTGCGCAATAAATTCAATCTCACGAATCCCACCGCTACCCAGCTTAATGTTTCTATCGCCACCTTTGCGATGCACCTCAGACATAATAAGTCGCTTCATATCTCGCAAAGCTTGAAAGCTCGAATAGTCGGGATATTTACGATACACAAATGGCTGAATGATACTCTTCAGCAACACTGCTCGGTCATTTTTGGTACCGGTGATTGCACGCGCCTTCAGCATGGCAAAACGCTCCCATTCACGACCTTGTGTTTGGAAGTAATCTTCAAAACCGCGCAGATTCAAAGCCAAGGCACCGCTAGTTCCATAAGGCCGCAGACGCATATCAACGCGAAATACAAAACCCTCTGCCGTTTGAGCATCCAACATATGAATCAGCTTCTGCCCCAACTTTGAGAAAAATTGATGATTATCAATGGGCTTTTTTGGATGGTCTGTCTCGCCCTTTTCAGGAAAGGCAAAAATTAAGTCGATATCAGAAGACACATTGAGCTCGCGCGCACCTAATTTACCCATGCCGAGCACAATCATTCTCTGCTCTTCGCCATCAGCGTTGCGCGGTGTTCCATATCGCGCAATAAAACGTGCGTGCAACCAAATCAAACATTGCTGAATACACACATCAGCCAACGCACTCGCCTCGGCGAGCGTCTGATCAAGATTGCCAAGACCATTCATGTCTCGCCATATAATCCTTGCCTGCTCAGTGTTCCGAAACACGCGTAACACAGCCATTGCTTGA
>NZ_LWFH01001041.1:0-2021 GCF_001635725.1 Oleiphilus sp. HI0066 | reverse complement strand
GCTCCACGGAAGATGAATGGGAAACCAAGAACATTGTTCACCTGGTTCGGGTAATCAGAACGACCAGTCGCCATGATTAGATCATCACGTGCAGCAAGCGCTGTTTCAGGCTGGATCTCTGGATCAGGGTTTGAACATGCAAAGATAACTGGGTTTGGAGCCATGCGATTCAAATCTTCAACAGAAAGAAGGTCTGGACCAGAAAGACCAACGAACACGTCAGCACCATCACAAGCATCTGAAAGCGTACGCTTGTCAGTATCGTTTGCGAACATCGCTTTGTATTGGTTCAAATCATCACGACCAGTGTGAATCACACCTTTACGGTCAAGCATGAAGATGTTCTCTTGCTTCATACCACAAGAAATCAAAATTTTCATACATGCGATTGCTGCAGCGCCCGCACCTAGACATACAACTTTAGCATCTTCAATGTTCTTACCTTGAAGCTCAAGTGCGTTGATCATACCTGCAGCGGTTACGATTGCAGTACCGTGCTGATCATCGTGGAAAATTGGAATTTCGCACTGCTCTTGAAGGATACGCTCAATTTCAAAACACTCTGGTGCTTTGATATCTTCCAGGTTGATGCCACCAAAAGTGTTTGCGATACGTTTTGTTGTATCAATAAACGCTTGAGGGCTTTCTGAATCTACTTCGATATCAAATACATCAATACCTGCGAAGCGCTTAAACAATACACCTTTACCTTCCATTACAGGCTTAGAAGCCAATGGACCAAGGTTACCTAAACCAAGAATCGCAGAACCGTCAGAAATAACAGCAACAAGGTTACCCTTTGCTGTGTACTTGTATGCGTTTTCTGGATTTTCAGCAATAGCACGTACCGGCTCAGCAACACCTGGGCTGTATGCTAAAGAAAGGTCACGTGAAGTTAGTGTTGGTTTAGTGATTTCAACACTGATCTTACCTGCACGTGGTTGCGCGTGATAATCGAGTGCTGCTTGTTTTAAATCGTCTGCCATTACAGTGTACCGTTTTAAAAATTTGGGCAATGCCCTTTTTATGTTTCTCTCAAAAGCGAAACGCTTATGAGCTTACTCACACTCAGCAATTTGCTGACATAAGTGCAAAAAAAGAGCGCATGGCGCTCTTTTTAAATTCTTGTATCGGATTAGCTCGCAATACGACTGCCGAAACGCTTCTTGAACTTGTCGATACGACCACCTGTATCCATCACTTTCTGCTTACCAGTGTAGAATGGGTGACACGCTGAACACACGTCCAAAAGAATGTCTTTAGCTAGCGTAGAACGCGTTTTGATAACGTTACCACAGCTACATTTTGCTTCGATTTCCTCGTAACGAGGATGGATATCTTTTTTCATCTTAACTACCTATTTCATTGTTTGCCGCCACCCATCGTCATTCACTCTAGCGTTGGGCACCGCAAGGAAGGCATCGAGCCATTTACACCAAGAAAGGGCGCAAGGGCCGAAATTGGGGCGAGAATATTACCAAAACAATTGCGGAGTGCAAGCGTGAATTGATTATATTTTGACTAATGCAAATACAAACATGCTCATCCTTCAACTTTCAAAACAATATTACATGACCCAGAAAGTGACTCGAAGTAAACTAAAAAGCATGAGCGCTATTTCATCCCCCCTTCGTTTTGCATCTATTGCACTTCCTGTTCCCTTGCACAAAGAGTTCGACTACTGCATACCCATCACGATGCAAAACAGATCATTGCAACCTGGAATGCGCGTTGCTGTGCCATTTGGCAATCGAGTCATTTGTGGAATTATTACAGATATCAAATCGGAAACACTGCTAGAGCCCAGCAAACTGAAAGACATCGAGCGATGTATTGATTCAGCCCCAATACTCAAGGCGCAATCACTAGAACTTCTTAAATGGGCCTCTACCTATTACAGCCATCCGATCGGCGAAGTGATATATAGCGCACTGCCCACCGCACTGCGCAACACAAAACCACAGGCGATATATCAAAACACGCTTTGGATTCGAACAAACAAGCCTTTTTCTGGCAAAAGA
>NZ_LWFH01001040.1:0-2145 GCF_001635725.1 Oleiphilus sp. HI0066 | reverse complement strand
AGTCATGGATATTAAAGATGCAATTGCTCAGATTGTTGAGGGGCAAAGCCTAGCAACAGAAGATATGAAAGTCGTGATGCAGACGGTAATGACGGGCGAAGCGACCGATGCGCAGATTGGTGCTCTATTGATTGCGTTGCGTATGAAGGGCGAGTCGATTGACGAAATTACCGGTGCAGCGCAAGTGATGCGTGATTTGTCTGCCTCTGTAAATGTTGATGCTCAGCACTTAGTTGATACCTGTGGAACTGGTGGTGATGGCTCTAATTTGTTTAACGTATCGACTGCATCTGCCTTTGTAGTTGCAGCCGCAGGGGGCAGCGTTGCAAAGCATGGTAATCGTAGTGTTTCTAGTAGTACCGGAAGTGCTGATCTTCTTGAAGCTGCAGGTGTTAATTTGGGCTTAAGCCCTGAGCAAGTTGCGCGCGCAGTGCAAGAGATTGGTGTTGGATTTATGTTTGCGCCAGCCCACCATAGCGCGATGCGTCATGCAATTGGCCCACGCAAAGAATTAGCAATGCGTACGATTTTCAATATGTTAGGGCCAATGACAAATCCTGCTGGTGTAAAGCGCCAGATTATCGGTGTGTTTTCGAAAGCACTTTGCCGTCCAATGGCGGAAGTATTAAATCGCCTTGGCAGTGAGCATGTGATGGTGGTGCATTCTGACGACGGCCTTGATGAAATTTCTATTGCGGCTAATACCCATGTTGCAGAATTGCGAGATGGCGAAGTTATTGAATATGAAATTCGACCTGTTGCCTTAGGTATTCAAGAAGCAGCATTAACTGATTTAAGTGTGGATAGTGCGGAGCAAAGTCTTGCTCTCATTAAGTCAGCATTAGGCAAAGATGATGGCGATATCGCGCAGAAGGCGCGTAACATCATTACGATCAATGCGGCTGCTGCGATATACGTGTCTGGTCTAGCAGATTCGTTGAAGGCTGGTGTGTCAATGGCTGAAGACGCGATCGGAAGTGGTTTGGCCTTAGCCAAAATGAGTGAGTTAGCGAGTTTCTCACAAGTATTTAAAGAAGATTAAACGCATTAGCGAGAAGTTACATGAGCAGCAAAGTGAATGACAGCACACCAACGATTCTGCGCAATATTGTTGCGCGTAAGTGGGAAGAAGTAGAGGAGCGCAGTGCTGCGCTCGTGTTGACCGAGCTAAAAGCACAATCGCTTGATAAACCAGAGTGTCGAGGCTTTGTTGCATCGATTGAATCCAAGCTTGCATCTAAGCAGTCAGCCGTGATTGCAGAAATCAAGAAGGCTTCTCCAAGTAAAGGTGTGATTCGAGAAGACTTCCGACCTGCTGAGATTGCGCAGTCTTATGACAATGCAGGTGCTGCCTGTTTATCTGTTTTAACAGATAGAGACTTCTTCCAAGGGCATGAAGATTATTTACAACTTGCGCGTAATGCAGTCTCTCTACCAGTCATTCGCAAAGATTTTATGGTGTCTCCATATCAAATTTATGAGAGCCGCGTTGTAAATGCAGATTGTGTGTTGTTGATCGCTGCATGCTTAACCAAAGACCAGATGCAGGAACTTTCAGGTATCTCACATGAGCTTGGTTTAGATGTATTGGTCGAAGTGCATAATGCACAAGAACTCGACGTTGCGCTTACGCTTGATACTAAGCTTATCGGCATTAATAACCGCGATTTGCATAGTTTTGAGGTAAGCCTAGATAACACGTTTCAGTTACTTGAAAGCATCCCAGAAAATAGAATTGTTGTGACCGAAAGCGGTATTCATACATTGGATGACGTTCAGGATATGCGCAAAAATCAGGTGAATACCTTTTTGGTTGGCGAAGCATTTATGCGAGCCGAAAACCCTGGCGATGAGTTGGCGAGATTGTTTTTTTAAAGGCAATTTTTACAAGTTAACGAACAATCCTATTACGGAGGGTGAAATCCCTCCGAACATCTGATAATTTCTTATTGCGCAAACAAAAATAAAAGGACGCTATCATGAAAGTATTGGGTCTACCCACGCTTATTAAAACCCTTTTTGTTGCTAGTTTCGTTACCTTGATTGCATGTGCCGAACAAGCACAAGAGCAAGCAGTTGTAGAAACGAAAGCAGAAACAATTACTCTTAAGCTTGCTGAAACTTGGGGACCGAATTTCCCTATTT
>NZ_LWFH01001039.1:0-907 GCF_001635725.1 Oleiphilus sp. HI0066 | reverse complement strand
ACAGCAATTATCGTGAATGAACTGCCAAATGACTGGACAGGCAAAGACTCGTCTCGCTTAGATAAGCCCGGAAAAATTGACCCAATACAAAGTCCTTATATTGATACCAGCGCAAATGGTAAAGGCGAAAATTGTGAAAATGGCGCAAAAGAAATCGAGCCTGAAGACGATACTCATGTATTACGCTTTTGGCCGATTGCAGGAAAGGACAAAGAATATATCTTGCTTCCGTCGTATGAAAAAGTTAGTAGAGACCCAGTTCTATATGCTCACGCCGCGCGGGTCATCCACATTGAGACGAACCCAGCAAACGCACATACCTTGGTTCAAAAACATGGCGAACGCTATGTTTGGGTGAATCCACCACCAATTCCTCTAGAGACAGAAGAATTGGACATGGTGTTTGAACAGAACTTCCAGCGCGTTCCTCACCCGAGCTATGGCGATGCACGTATCCCAGCTTATGAAATGATTCGCTTCTCAGTGAACATTATGCGCGGTTGCTTTGGTGGCTGCTCGTTTTGTTCCATCACAGAACACGAAGGCCGAGTCATTCAAAGCCGTTCAGAAGATTCCGTAATTCGCGAGATCGAAAACATTCGGGATAAAACCCCTGGGTTTACAGGCATCATTTCAGATTTGGGTGGACCCACTGCCAATATGTACCACCTGAACTGTAAGTCGGATGAAATCCATGCCAAGTGCCACCGACTATCATGTGTCTATCCTGGTATCTGTAAAAATCTCAAAACGGATCAGTCGGCAACCACCAACCTCTATCGTCGTGCGCGAGCGGTACCTGGTGTAAAACGCATCTTTGTCGCCTCAGGTCTGCGTTACGATCTAGCCGTTGAAGATCCTGAATATGTAAAAGAATTAGTAACACACCATGTTGGCGGTTATTTAA
>NZ_LWFH01001038.1:0-1446 GCF_001635725.1 Oleiphilus sp. HI0066 | reverse complement strand
TGGTTATATCAAGCGTGAAAATCGTCCAAGCGAGAAAGAAACACTAACTTCGCGTTTGATCGACCGTCCAATTCGCCCACTTTTCCCAAATGGTTTCGTGAACGAAGTTCAGGTTGTATGTCAGGTTATGTCTGCGAACAAAACGCAAGACCCTGATATTGCAGCAATGATTGGTACGTCTGCAGCGCTTGCTGTTTCTGGCGTTCCTTTTGCTGGTCCTATCGGTGCAGCACGTGTTGCGTTCACTGATGAAAATGGCTACTCACTTAACCCAACTAACGAAGAGCTAAAAGACTCTTTACTAGACATGGTTGTAGCGGGTACGAAAGACGCAGTATTGATGGTTGAGTCAGAAGCAAAAGAGCTTACTGAAGACGAGATGCTTGGTGCGGTTCTATTCGCTCACCAAGAAATGCAAACAGTGATCAACGCTGTATCAGAATTCGCAGCTGAAGTTGGTACTGAGCAGTGGGAATGGTCAGCACCAGAAGTTAACATTGTACTAGCAGACGCGATCAAAACGCAGTTTGCTGAAGGCATTACTGCTGCATACAGCACAAGTGACAAAATGGCGCGTTACGGCGCATTGGGCGAGCTTCGTAACCAAGCAGTTGCAGCGATTGCAACAGGTGAAGAAGGCGCAGCAAGCGAAGAAGACGTTAAGGCTTACTTCAGCAAGCTAGAGAAGCAAATCGTTCGTGGTCGTATCATTGCGAAAGAGCCGCGTATCGATGGTCGTAACAATGAAACAGTTCGTCCAATTTCTGTTGAAGTTGGCGTACTTCCAAATGCACACGGTTCTGCATTGTTTACTCGTGGTGAAACGCAAGCAATCGTTGCGACTACGCTTGGTACTACGCGTGACGCACAAATCGTTGACACACTTGAAGGCGATACTAAAGAGCACTTCATGTTGCACTACAACTTCCCTCCTTACTCAGTAGGTGAGTGTGGTCGTATGGGCGCACCAGGTCGTCGTGAGATTGGTCACGGTCGTCTTGCTAAGCGTGGTGTTCAAGCGCTTATGCCAAACGAAGAGGAGTTCCCATATGCAGTACGTGTTGTTTCAGAAATCACTGAATCAAACGGTTCAAGTTCTATGGCTTCTGTTTGTGGTTCAAGCTTGGCATTGATGGATGCAGGTGTTCCACTTGCAGCACCAGTTGCTGGCATCGCAATGGGTCTTGTTAAAGAAGGCGACGGTTTCGCAGTTCTGACCGACATCCTTGGTGACGAAGACCACCTAGGCGACATGGACTTTAAAGTAGCGGGTACTGACGAAGGTATCACAGCGCTTCAAATGGATATCAAGATCGAAGGTATCAACGAAGAGATCATGACGATTGCGCTTAAACAAGCTCAAGATGCTCGTTTGTTCATCCTTGAAGAAATGAACAAAGTCATCGAGAACCCTCGTGAGTCTGTTTCTGATAAAGCACCTGCGAT
>NZ_LWFH01001037.1:0-519 GCF_001635725.1 Oleiphilus sp. HI0066 | reverse complement strand
TTTGTAGCAAAGTGTTACGTGATGTTTGATACGTGTTTCAAACTTAAAGACACACGTAAATACCGATCATTCATTGATCAATTTCGATATCTATATCAATACCTTACACAGGCGATGCGATAAAACTTTCAGGTGCCTAGACTTCAACTTTTAGCCCTAATGACGAAGTAACACTGGAAAAAATAAGATAAGGCTAGGCAATACAAGTCGGACAACAAAGCTTTGCCGATCAGCCTTTGAAGAAAGAATTTTTCAGATAAGATTTTGATCGTGCAGTACAACAAAAAAAGGCGCCCCAAGGCGCCTTTTATATGTTTCTCTACAACTAGTGCTTAGTTGTATACAACAGAAACATCGTAATCGATTGAGGTCGCAGTAGCTGCCGCTGCCGCTGCAGTCGTTGCATTATCAACTGTCAAAGTACCACCAAGCGTCAACTGGTGAGCTGCCTGTAGCGTAACACCTGTAAGAGATAGTGCCGCTTCACCGTTGTCGATCATTGCTGGTACGAAAGTCATA
>NZ_LWFH01001036.1:0-2795 GCF_001635725.1 Oleiphilus sp. HI0066 | reverse complement strand
GATTTGTTGCTCATATCTAAACCTTACCTATTGTTGCGCCAAATGTAAATGAGCGCCTTTAGTGATTGATAATTCTTTGAATGCGAATCACCGCTTTAATGTTACGTAGTCGGCGAATCACACGAGCAAGATGGCGTCGACCTTGAATGTAGATGACGGCCTCTATCGTGCTCATATGAGGGTTCTGCTCGCTGACACCAATGTGTTCGATATTTGCCTCGGCGCGAGTGATTGCAGATGCTAACTCGGCAATAATGCCGCGCTGTCTTTCGAGCTCAATACGCAATTCAACCGCAAATTCATCCGTAATATCCTTGACCCAAGATAGATAAAGTCGGTCTGGCGCTTTGCTAAGGCGCAGTGCTTTTTTGCACTGTTCTGCGTGAATGATAAGGCCCGCACCAGAATTTGAATCCGGTAGCCCGATGATAGGGTCGCCCGGAATTGGGTAGCAGCAGGAACTGAAGCTGACTTGCATGCCTTCTGTTCCTTTGATGATCAGTTTTTGTTTTGCAGGCTCTTCGGTTTCGCTACTTATTTGACTTGCATCTTCTGCAGCGAGCTGACGCGCAATGATATAAGGCATGCGCAATCCTTGGCCGACTAGAATCAGTAGCTCATCAAGTGAGTTTGCTTTGTTATGATCGAGCACGTTGACTAAGTGGGTTTCACTGATGTTTTCCCAGCTTAGGTTGATGCTGCTCATTGAGCGTTCAAGCAGGCTCTTACCAAGAGATAGATTTTCTTCGTGTTGCTTCAGCTTGATAAAGTGACGAATACTACTTTTTGCCTTGCCTGTGGTGACGATATTTAGCCATGCAGGGCTTGGTTTTGCGCCTGGAGCCGTAATAATTTCTATCGTTTGACCGCTCTGCAAAGGCTCGCTTAATGAGGCAAGTTGTTTGTTGATGCGACAGGCGACGCATGCATTTCCAATGTCAGTATGAATGGCATAAGCAAAGTCTATCGGTGTTGCGCCAGCTGGTAGTTCGAGAATTGCTCCTTTCGGTGTGAAGACATAGATCTCGTCTGGGAAGAGATCAATTTTAACGTGCTCGAAGAACTCCATTGAGTCGCCAGCATTTTCTCGAATCTCTTTCAGGCCACTCAACCAGCGATCTATACGGGCTTGGTTTGCAAGCGCCATACTGGAGTCGTCTTTGTATTGCCAGTGAGCCGCGATCCCGTAGTTGGCAAGGTCTTCCATCTCTTGGGTGCGAATTTGCACTTCGATGTTCACATGCATACCGAATAGCGTGGTATGCAGTGATTGATATCCGTTTACCTTAGGGACGGCAATATAGTCTTTGAAGCGGAAAGGTAGAGGTTTGTAGAGCGCATGTAAGGCACCGAGAATGCGATAACAATCGTCTTCAGATTCAGCAATAATTCGAAAAGCATATACATCCATAATTTCATGGAAAGAACGATGCTTATACTTCATCTTCTTATAGATGCTGAAAAGATGCTTCTCTCGACCGATAACCTCGCCAGTAAGATGTCGCGTTTTTAGCTGACTCTCGATTTTACCTTGGATATCTTCGATGATTTCGTTATGGCTTCCGCGAAGCTTTTTGACCGCTTTGCGAATGTATTTGGAGCGCATTGGGTAGAGCGCTTGGAATCCAAGATCTTCAAGCTCGGTTCTAATGCTGTTAATGCCTAAGCGATTTGCGATCGGTGCGTATATATCTAGCGTTTCTGTGGCGATCCGCCGTCGCTTTTCATGATGCAATGGACCGAGCGTCCGCATGTTATGAAGGCGATCTGCAAGTTTAACCAATATAACGCGAATATCTTTCGCCATCGCCAACGTCATTTTCTGGAAATTATTGGCTTGAGCTTCAGCTTTAGATTTGAATTCTATTTGTGTGAGTTTACTCACCCCGTCGACCAGTTCCGCAACGGCACTGCCAAACTCTTCGGCTAATTCGTCTTTGCTAGTTTCGGTGTCTTCTATGACGTCATGCAGCAATGCTGCCATGAGTGTTTCGTGATCAAGGTGAAGGTCTGCGAGAATATTGGCGACAGCAATAGGGTGAATAATGTACGGGTCGCCACTGCGTCTATATTGCCCTTCGTGCGCCTCTTTTGCGACGTAATAGGCGCGTTCAATCAGTCTTACCTTGTTGGTGTCTAGGTAGGACTCGGCTCTCTCGATTAAGCCATCAATATCGGGCACGCTTTCTCTGCTCACTTGTGCGGAATGAAGAAATAAAAAAAGCCGAACGGCTAAAGCTGTTCAGCTTTTTATAAGCTCACCCTAATGATATTTGAGCGAGCTGTTTTTTCAAGCGTATTATCGCAAAGAAGTTATTCTTCTTCGCTAAAATCAACATTACCTGCGTTGATATGGCCTTCAGCGATTTCACGAAGCGCTAATACTGTTGGCTTGTCGTTTTCAACAGGAACCATTGGCTCTTGCGCAGTGTTTGCAAGTTGACGAGCGCGCTTGGTCGCAACCATGACAAGTTCAAAACGGTTGTCTACATTTTCCAAACAATCTTCAACGGTCACTCGTGCCATTTAATTTCACCTCTAGAATTCGAATATAGAACTAAGCATAGCTCAAAAAAGAACCGCGCATTCTATGTTAGTTGTACGCTTAAGACAATAGATCGTTGAGTATCTCTTGATGACGTTGTTTTTGATCTACTAACAATAATCTTTGAGCGGTAAATATAGCGCCTAATTCAGCCAGCGCTTGGTCGACGTTTTCGTTTACAACAAGGTAGTCGAACTCTTCGTAATGACTACACTCTGAAGCGGCTTCTTGCATACGTAGCTCAATGACT
>NZ_LWFH01001035.1:0-1433 GCF_001635725.1 Oleiphilus sp. HI0066 | reverse complement strand
AGATCTTCTATATCAAATTAAGAGAGATCCAGGTGCGCTTAGCTCACAGGATTCTCAGCTCCCATCAGGCCTGCAGCTTGGTACGGGTGTTCGTGTTGTTGGAACGGTTAAAGAATTTAGTCAAGGCTCAATGCAGGTAACGGAGCGTCCTCTAGATATGGCGATCTCTGGTCGAGGCATGTTTCAGATTGCCTTACCTGACGGGTCTACCGCATACACGCGCGATGGTAGATTTCAGATTAATTCAGATGGGCAAGTTGTGACCGCTAACGGCCACGCCTTAGAGCCAGCCATTACTATTCCAGAAGGAATGAACGAAATTACGATTGGCGAAGATGGCGTGATTACAGGCACTGTTGCGGGTGACCCAGCTTTGCAGAACCTTGGGCAAATTGATCTTGCAGATTTTATTAACCCGCAAGGTTTAAAAGCCATTGGTAATAACTTGTTCCGCGAAACCGAAGCTAGTGGCAATCCAATTGTTGGCACGCCTGGCTTAGATGGAATTGGCACGGTGAGCCAAGGCATGTTGGAAACCTCAAACGTAGATGTTGTGACTGAGTTGGTGAACATGATTACCACGCAGCGCGCCTACGAAATGAACTCAAAAGTCGTTTCGACTGCAGATCAAATGCTGCAGTTTATCTCGCAGAACGTGTAATGCTGTTGTTGAGTTTTTGTCTATGTTGAACGTAATCAAAGCTGCATTGAAACTTGCTAATACGCTTGCCATTTTGGCGAGCGTTGGTTGTGCTGCGATTACGCGAGAGCACCCTGTTCCGGATGATCCCAGATATGCGCCGATCCCTGCGCAAAGCTTGCGCATGGGTGAACCTGTGACCGGTAGTATTTTTCAATCTCATCGCCAGTTTAGTGTCTATGGCGATCAAGTTGCGATCAATGTCGGTGACATCTTGACCGTGAACCTGCAAGAGTCCACGCGAGCGAGTAAAAGCGCAGACACGACTTATGACAAAAGCGATGAAGTCGACTTTAACGAAGCGAATATTCTCGGCAATACCATCAGCTTTAAGGGTATGAGCTTAGCAACCGATCCATCGTTTGAACGCGAATTTGAGGGCTCAGCTGAATCTGGGCAAAGCAATAGTCTTGCGGGTGCTATTTCAGTCACTGTTGCTGAGGTGTTTCCTAACGGATTACTTCGCGTGCAAGGTGAGAAATGGTTGAGTTTGAATCAAGGGGATGAGTACATCCGTTTAACTGGTCTGATTCGACCTCAAGATATCGGTATTGATAACACGGTTCCGTCTTCAAAAATTGCGAATGCCCGAATCGCATATGGTGGCACGGGTGAGTTTGATCAAGTGAATCGACAAGGTNGGTTGACGCGATTCTTTAACAGCGAATGGTGGCCTCTGTAGTAGGGAGCGTTAATGATGCTGAGACAATTATCTTTTCTAATAAATTTATTA
>NZ_LWFH01001034.1:0-36546 GCF_001635725.1 Oleiphilus sp. HI0066 | reverse complement strand
CTCGAACGCGACGCAAGAGAAAGCGCCACGCTCAAACAATCGTCGCCGCAACCGTCGTCGTAATGCACCTAAAGCGGAAAACACGACGGCAACTGAAGCTGCAAGCACTGAAACGCCTGCTACTGAAAAAGCTCCGGCAGCAGAACCAGTTGCCAAAACAGCAGCGCCTGCTGAGAAAGTCACTCAGCCAACTGCTGATTCGACAGAAAAAGCAACGGCTAACGCAAAAGCAACTAGCGCTGAAAAGCCAGCAGAAAAAGCAGCGTCGGAGCCTGAAAGTGCAACACCGAATGATACCGCAGTAAGCAAAACTTCAAAAGAAGAAGCGCCTAAAGCCGAAACAAAAGCAGAAAAAGCTGAAAAGCCATCTGCGCAAGCTGAGGCCGTAACGACTGCTGAAACTGAAGCGAAAGAAGACGATACAAAACCGGCACCGCAACGTCGTCGCCGTCGTCGTAGCCCAAGCTCAGAAAAAGAAGCCACTGGCGAACAAGCATCAGGAACCAAAGCCCAATCTGAAGCACCAGCAGAAAAAGCTGAAACGGCAAAAGCTCTAGTGGAGAAAAAGCCTGAGCCGAAGCCGGAAGCTGCAGAGTCTAAATCAAGCCCTGATGTTTCGGTTGCCGTTGCAAACTCAAACGCTAGTACCTTTAAGCCTCAGCGCCCAGCACGCCGTCGCCAGCGAGGTGAAGCAAAACTTGCACACAACGACCCACGCGCGAAAGCTACTGAAAGCCAGCCATCAGCGGCTTCAGCAGCACCAGTGAATGAAGGTGAAACGCAAGGCCAATAAGCTTTATTGGACTTTCTTTAAGCCAGAAGTTAGCTTAATGCGCTTCTGGCTTTTTATTTTACGGATATAAATCTATGCCTCTTTCTGAATCTGCCGTCGACCAACTAGAAGAGTTATTGTTTGACAAGTCTCTTAGTGATGACACGCTTGACTATTTTGGCTTGCACGGCCTGGTGAGCGCGACTGTTGTTGGTCCTGTTGAATTAACAATACCGCAAATAACCAACATCTGCCTCGCAGAGCAAACATTGAACGGAATGGAGAAAGAGTTAGACCACTTAGCGGGCTGCATTGCAGTCATGCAAAGCGAACTCATAGAAAGCCTTACCGAAGGCTCGTCAATTATTCTCCCTTTCGAAGATGAAGACGAACATTATGATGATGCGTTGATAAGCTGGTGCGCGGGTTTTGTTGAGGGAATTTTAAATAACGAGTCAGATTGGTTTAATCAGAACGAAGAAATAAGCGCCGAATTGTTACTTCCGTATATGGCCTTATCTGGTTTATTTGATAATGAAGACTTTGCTCCAATCATCAACAATAAGAAGTTAATGCAACAGTTTGAAACGATCATTGCTGAACAACTAACCGACGTATTTTTGTTCTATCACAGCAAAGCTTAAGACCATTTATGCGAGTCGAATTGAGGCTCGCACACTATTCCCCTTATCGTTGAAGCGCACTTTGCGGCAGAGCGATTCAACCAACTTCAAACCTCTCCCGTGAAAACTAGGAGCATGATCATCGAAAGGCCTTTCTGTGATGCCGGAAATATCAAATCCAGCGCCTGAATCGATAATCTCAATATCGAGAACTCTTGGTTCATCAAGACCGTACTCAAGTTTTATTTCAATGCTCGCTTCGCTTAATGCTGTCAAGCGCTCTGCACGCATCAAATAATAATTTTCAAAACCTTCTGCATCTTGTTTCAGAGAAGAGCATAACTGCAAAATGCCATGATCCAAGGCATTACAGAATAACTCCGTCAGGACAGTTGCAATTGTTTCCTGATGAACCGCAAATTCAGGTCGATCCGGAAGCAAATAAAACACCTCAGACGCAATATTTAGATCTTTACGCAAGAATTCCTCATTGAACATGAGCGAGGTTTTCCAGGGAAACATCGAAACGTCGTTCATAAGAATATCATCAGCTTCCGGCTTATATGCCATCACCTCTAGTAAAGATACATCATCTTGCTGAGGTGCATCCTCAACAAAGCTGTGGTATTGACTCAACATCTCCTCGAACACGTCCGTTTGCTCTCTTGAAACACACTGAGCTACACGATCCATCCCAAACATTTCATCAGTGCTGTTTGTCGACTCTGGAATTCCATCAGTCATTAGAAGAAGAGAATCTCCCTGGTGGAAATCAATATCATCCATACTGGCATTAAACGCTTCATTCTCAAGAATCCCTAAAGGCAGATGTTTAGAAAGCACTTCATTACATTTTCCTTCATAGGCATTAACATGATAACAAGCAGGCAAACCACCCAACCATACCCTTGCCCTTTCACCACTAGCATCCAGCTCAATAAAGCCCGCAGCGCAAAACATTGATCGCGGCACAAAGTTTCTCAAAGAACGATTCATCTCCCTAACGATAGAAGCCGCCGGCTTACCTTTTCGCGTCATCGTAAAAAATACTTGAGACAATGGAATCGTGCCAATTGCGGCGGCTAAACCGTGACCAGTAAGATCACCCAAAAATATGTACAAACCTCCAAACGGTTTTCGCGCAAACAGACATATGTCGCCATTGAACGTGGATTGAGATGCGATATATGAGCGAACATTTTTACAATCGCTTAGGTTCCGCGATAGAGAGTGCGACAAAACATGCTGTCCGGTTTCATGTTCCTGACGCAAGGTTTCATGCAAAACTTCAAGCTCTTTAGTCTTGTCTTGAAGCTCGTTCATTAAACTCTTGGTACGCATATGCGCCTTGATTTTTGACACCAATATTGAGGTATCAACAGGCTTTTGAAGAAAGTCGTCCCCACCGCATGCCAAACATTCTTTTAGGGCATCTTTAGCGTTGTTAGAGGTAAGAAAAATAATAGGAGTGTGATTTTTACCCGCTAATTCTTTAATCACTGGTGCCGTGGCGAATCCGTCCATAACAGGCATCACTACATCAAGCAGAACAAGATCTGGAGAATGCTCCTTGAATAAAGCGATTGCTTGCTCGCCATTCTCTGCTTCAATGCATTCATTACCAATGTCTTTTAACGCGACCTTTAGAACGATACGGCAAATTTCCTGATCGTCGACGATCAATATCTTCAAGACCAGAGCTCCCATACGGGTTTAACTGTTTCGGGTAAAGGCTGGATACGTCCTAACTCTGCCCATGACCAATCAGGCGAATGAAAATCACTGCCAACAGAACCATACAAACCAAATCTACGACACATATCGCCTAGCATTCCGACCTCTCCTGGTTTTTGTCCAGATACGACAACTTCCATTCCTTGCCCTCCCAAGTCGCTAAACTCAACAATCAATTCACGAAGTCTAGTTAAACTAAAATCATACTTACGAGGATGTGCGATAACACCTGTTGCGCCAGCTTCTTTAACCCACGACATCACTGTCTGTAAATCCGGCCAAATACTTTTCACATCTCCTGCCTTACCAGAACCCAAGTAACGCTTAAATGCTTCATTCATTGTCTCAACGGCGCCAATTTCGATAAGCACTTTGGCAAAATGAGGCCTTCCGGGTATTCCCTCATGGCTCAAGCTTTTCGCTTTATCAAATGTTGGCGGTAGGCCTTTTTTCTCGAGTCGAGCAGATATTTCTTGAGCTCGAGCAATTCTCAACTCAGTTTGATGTCGTTGCACTTGTGTCATCACAGGACAATCTAAAGAGAAGTTATAAGCCAATATATGCACGCCGAACTTACTCCACTGACAAGAGATTTCGATTCCTGGCACCAGACTCATGCCTAACTCTTCGGCAACCGAATTAGCCTCATTTAGGCCCGCGATCGTGTCATGATCGGTGAGCGACAAACACTCAACACCATTCGCATGCGCGCGTTCAACAACATCTCGTGGACTTAAACTGCCATCAGACATAAAACTATGGCAATGTAAGTCAATATTTGAAAACCTCACACTAATATTCTCGTTTATAACATCGTATAATCTTGCCGCCTTTTTGAATTTTGAAGGCGACTGCTTGTTTTGCTTTAAATCTTTGGAAAAATAATGACCCAACCTAATCAGAAAGCAAACTCTGGAAATATATACCTAGAACTTATTTTGTGTGTAATTCTTCCTACACTCGTTCTTAAATACCTCAGCCCAGAAGACCAACTCGGACCAGTGTATGGTTTGATTCTTGGCCTTTCATTGCCGCTAGGCTACGGCATCTACCAATTCGTTCAAGAGAAAAAATTCGGTTTTATTCCAGCTCTTGGTTTCATCAGCATATTGCTCACAAGCAGCATCGGTTTGCTTGAACTCGACAGCAAATATATCGCTATAAAAGAAGCAGCCATTCCTCTCATAATTGGTATTGGCACCATTATTTCGTTAAAAACGCCCTACCCACTGGTTAAGACATTTATCTATAACGATAAAATACTTCAGATCGACAAAGTAGACGCTGCGTTAGCAGAAAACCAGTCGCAAGGCCTTTTTGAGGACGCTCTGAAAATCGCCACCTATATACTTGCCGCATCATTCCTTTTGTCGGCAATCTTGAACTACGTACTGGCAAAGGTAATTGTTACTAGCCCAAGTGGAACAGCTGAATTTAATGATCAACTCGGCACAATGAATTTACTCAGCTATCCAGTAATCACGATCCCCTGCGTAATCGTTATGATTATCGCGATGATGTATCTATTTAAAAAAATTAAATCACTCACCGGCCTCGCGCTAGAAGACATATTGCACAGTTGAGATATTATGTATTACGCCATTATTTCTACAGATGTGGAAAACAGTTTAGAAAAACGCAAATCAGCACGCCCTGCTCACATAGAACGACTTGAGCAACTAAAAAATGAAGGCCGATTACTGATCGCAGGACCGCACCCTGCTTTAGATTCTGAAGACCCAGGACCAGCAGGATTTACAGGGAGCCTTGTCGTTGCAGAATTTGCCTCCCTTTCTGAAGCACAAAGCTGGGCAGACGATGATCCGTATATTGCGGCAGGCGTTTACGCAAACGTCGTCGTAAAACCATTTAAAAAAGTACTTCCTTAATTAATTTGTAGGACAAAATTAGCCATGAAATTCGCTTCTATCATCGCAATTATTCTAAGCTTTAGCCTGAGCGCTTCTGTTCACGCCAGCACGATGTATATCGATGACACATTACTCGTTCCACTCAGAAGTGGTGAAGGCACAGGATTCCGCATCGTACACAAAGGACTTCCAAGCGGCACAGCCATTGAAATCATCGAACAAAACAAAGAAACAGGGTACTCCTTTGTACGCACAAAAGGCGGAACAGAGGGTTATTTGCCAACACGCTACCTATCTGCAGAACCTATCGCGAAAGCGAAATTGGCCAAAGCAGAAAAAGAATTAAATCAATTGCGTACTAGCAATAAAGATCTGAATACAAAACTCAACGCCTTGCAAGGTAACTTCAATGCACTTGAGAAAGATCATGCACAAACGAGTAAAACACTAAACGCTAACAACACTGAGTTAGCGCGTGTTAAATCCGTATCAGCGGATGCTCTTAACCTAGACCGCAGCAACCGAGAGCTGCGTGAGAGCAATGAAGAGTTACGCAATCAACTCGAACTACTCGAGGTTGAGAATGCTCGATTAAAAGACAAGTCGGAATCCAATATGATGCTAATCGGAGGCGCACTTGTTCTACTAGGTGTCATTCTTGCGCTCATCGTCCCGCTACTTAAACCAAGCAAAAAGAACGATAGCTGGGCTTAAGCAACTCAACATTCCCCTTCATTTGTAAAACTTCGTAGCACGGTGAGACCTAGTAGACAGTCTCACCGTCACGCCTCCCTCTTGATCAAAACTTATCCGATTCTTGGATTATTCTTTATCTATCTGCTAGATATAAAAGAAAATAACAGGATCAAGTCGCTATGGCACATGTCGCTATGACCAATGTACAACGCAATTATTCTGAAAAACGCAATTTTCGGAGAATGGCATTAAACACTGACATTGAGATTCACATGCTCGACTCAAACAAAACATACCCAGCTATGTGCTTAAACTTAAGTGGAGCTGGTCTGATGTTTAGGCTGAAAGAACCACTTGATAAAGATGCTATTTTTCGCACCACGATCAAATCTGGCACCGAACAAACAGCAGATCTAACAGCGACTTTGCGCGTCATTCGATGCGCTCCAAACGGACCAGAGGGATACGTAGTTGGAGCCGAAATTGTTGAATTCAACTAATGAGTACAAACAAAAAAGGCGTGCTGAGCACGCCTTTTTTGTTTAGTGAAAACTAACTCTCTACAAACGCTCGTTCAATAACGTAGTGTCCTAAATTACCCTGCTTAGCTTCCTCAAACCCCATCTCATCAAGGATTTCACATGTCTCTTTTAACATGCTTGGGCTACCACAAATCATGAAACGATCATTTTCAAGATCTAAGGGTGGCAAACCGATATCTGAGGCTAATTTTCCGTTACGCATCGCATCGGTAATTCTTCCTTGAGTTTTGAATTCATCGCGAGTAACTGTTGGGTAATAGATTAGTTTCTCTTTGACCTCGTCGCCAAAGTACTCGTTGTTTGGCAAGTCGTTGAGAATTTCATCTTGATAAGCCAATTCAGAAACAAACCGCGTACCATGCGTTAGAATCACATTATCATACGCAGCGTAGGTTTCAGGGTCACGGATGATGCTCATAAACGGAGCTAACCCAGTACCTGTGCTAATCAAATATAGGTTTTTCCCGGGCAAGAGATTATCGAGAATCAAAGTACCAGTTGGTTTTCTGCTAAGAAGAATCTCATCTCCTTCTTTGATTTTTTGAAGCTTAGATGTAAGAGGCCCATCAGGAACTTTAATACTGAAAAACTCGAGCTCTTCTTCATAGTTCGCACTCGCAATACTATAAGCGCGCATTAGAGGCTTCCCCTCATGTGGCAAGCCAATCATTATGAAATGCCCATTTTTAAAACGAAACGACGGATCACGACTCGTTTTAAAACTAAACAAGGTATCGTTCCAATGTTTAACGCTTGTAACTTTTTCGGTCATGAAACCCATAATCTTCTCCGCACTTTCGTAAATCTTGATGAGAAGTTTAAAAGCCACTAACATATCTGTAAAACAGGATATATAAATAAGTTTATTCGGATTTGTCGATATGCGTTTTACATTGAAACAACTCGAAGTATTTGTCGCGATAGCACACTATGAAAATGTCAGCGTAGCTTCAGAACATTTAGCGATGTCTCAGTCTGCCGTCAGTGAATCGTTAAAAAACCTGGAGCACCAGTTCGACGTAAAACTATTTGATCGAATTGGAAAATCCTTACAACTAAATGCTTTGGGTAAAGCTCTCCAACAAGAAACAAATAACTTACTAGAACGTGCTCAAATTCTAGAGTCATCATTCGCCCAGCATGTAAGTGATGTTTCACTGAATATTGGAGCAACGCTAACCATCGGCAATTATCTAGCAGTGAATATGATCTCCGAATTTAAACAATCACATCCTGATGCAAGCGTTACTCTCAATGTCGCGAATACAACCGAAATCGCGGATCGTGTTCTAAATTATGAATTGGACATCGGACTTATCGAAGGCGAAATCAACAACAATAGTTTGATCGTAGAAACTTGGTTGACTGACGAACTGGTTGTGTTTTGTTCGCCTTCACACCCTTTAGCAAAACGTAAATCTCTAAATGATGATGAACTATTGAATTCAAACTGGGTACTGAGAGAAAGCGGATCAGGAACTCGCCAGGCCTTCGATCATGCCATGCATGGATTACTAAGCTCACTAAAGATATCCATGGAACTGGAGCATACCGAAGCCATCAAACGGGCCGTTGAATGCAATATAGGCTTGGGCTGCCTTTCGCGCATCACGTTGCAAGACGCCTTTAATCGGGGCACACTAATTGAATTAAGTGTCCCCGAACGCGACTTTCTTCGATCACTTTATCTCATTCATCATAAAGACAAATTTATCAACAACACCATGAGCGACTGGCTTACCTTGTGTAGAGACAAAAACTCACTACAAGTACGCTAGCTTAACATCCATGGAAATAGGACAGAGATGTATCAAAATATTGTTTTTGCTGGAGGGGGAAACAGATGTTTCTGGCAAGCAGGGCTATGGCAAGAGCTTGCAAAACACATCGATCTCGCCCCGACAAAGATTGCTTCTGTTAGTGCCGGCTCAGCGATATCTTGTGCCATTCTGGCTAATAGACTTGACGAAACACTCAATGCGACAATGGAAGTGCAAGCACAAAATAGTAAAAACAGATATTGGTCACACGCGCTTCAAGGAAAAAACATACATCCGCACTCAGAGTTATACCGAAAGATCATCCATAAAGCTCTAGATAAGCCAAGCCTCGTTACACTTCAAAACGCCACAAAAAACAAAGTACTCTTAGCCGAGCTACCTGCCTGGCTTGGACCTCGTTCTGGGGTTCTAGTTGGCCTTGCTAGCTACCAGCTTGAAAAAAAGATTCACCACAGAGTTCATCCCCAATGGGGTAGAAAGTTAGGGTTTCGCTCTCGATTTGTTGTCGCCAATCAGGCAAAGACTATTGACGAGCTCGCCGACCTTATTCTTAGCTCCTCATGCACTCCGCCTTTCACACCAATTATGCGACACAATAATACACACGTTCTTGATGGTGGGATGGTGGATAACGTGCCGGTTCATGGCGTCGATACGAATCAAAGCAAAACTCTTGTATTACTGTCGCGTCCCTATAAAGACCTACCGAATACAGAAAAAATCACATATCTCTGCCCTCTTCAAAAAGTAGAGGTAGAAAGCTGGGATTACACATCACCAAAGAAGGTCCACTCTACTTTCGAACAAGGTAAAAGCGATGCCAAACATTATCTTAAGCAACTATTAGGCTAAGACCACGTTACTTGTGTGACCCTTATCCCAATCGTTTGCCTTTGATTTCGCTTCAAAATCCTAGCTCTATATACTAGCTGGGTTAAATTACTTTTCTCAAAGGAATGTTGTGCCCATGAGTTTTAGCGTACTGCGAAGCACTCATCTGATCATTTGTTTGGTTGCCTTTCTCGCACTGAGTGCGTGTAGTGAAACTCCACCCGTCGCTCGCGAGGAAGACGAAGTGCAGAGCATCAATGTATTTTTCAGTACAGAAAATGAATCAGGTCAAGATGTCGGTAAAGCATTCCAATTCAATCCCGAAAGTGGTCGCATCAACGAACTAGCCACATTCAATGCAGAACCAAACTCCGTCGTGGTGCTCGATACTGACGAAGATGCTCCTGGCTACGAATTCGCAGCCTACGTTGACGGAAAAATGATTAAGTTGCTTAATTATTCGAAAACAGCAAACCGTCGTTCATACGACCTCAAAGAATTTATCGATGACGTGTGCGGCGTATACGCAGCCAAAAGACCTGCATTTTCAGTATTTGATTCAGATAGTGACTACTACCTGAAGACAATCGATGATACAGCAGTATATGTCGCGCTTAAAAATGGCTCTGACTGCTCATTTGCTACAAATCGATATCACTACATAGACTTTGATATATCTCGTTCGAACATCCTTAATGAAAGTTTTAACGTCAGTAGCTCAGAAGTCTTTGGAGCATTTCTGATTGATCCAAATTTTATTTACAACGATGATGATGGTGAGCAGCAAACAGGTCGCTCGATATGGGTATCACACAACGCTGAAACAGAAGCATTGAGCGGTAGGGTTTGGAATGGACCTACATTGTTCGATTTTCCATTTGAGTATAAGTCAGAAAATAAGCCGGCAAGCGACGAAGAAACTCCCCCACCATATGTTGTAAGTGCAGGTGATGACCGCTTAGTTATATTCCGAAACCAAAAAGAATATGACAATAGCCAAATCCTCCAAGCTAGTTATACAACTCTTCATGAGTTAAGTCTTGCCACGCTCAATACTCTTATTAACTCAGAAGATATTGTGGCTAGTGAAAATGCAATCAAAGCGTATTTATCACTTGCACGCTCAACATTTGATAATGCAAACCAAGGTTCCGTCCCAAACCATGCCTTAACGGATGGTTTTATTGCATATGAAGGCGATGACACTCTCTATCGATATCAGTTTGACTCTGGCAATGATGAAGAACTCTATACAAAACAAACAGGCCTAATCGCGTTAACTTTTGCTGCTTTAGATACTGGAGATATCGTAACAATAGAAGAATTTGCTTCTTATCAATCTTTGTTGATTTTCTCTAACGACTCGAGAGCAGAAACAATCTTCGCAGTGAATAGCGCTTCGGATATTGATTTAACGACCCATGAATCTCGTATTTATATCAACGCCTTAGCCCCCACAAACATACTTGCTGAAAACATTTCTACAAACACGTGGGTCACCGCGGAATTTGAGTCTAGTCGGATAGTTAGAGTTATCGAAGGCGCTAAACTTGGCTTTTTGAATAACCCCATTGGCGAAGCCGACTTATTGATATTTGTTTCTGACGAAGACAGTTCAGATGAATATCTGATTGATCCCTATGTGGCGAAATATGATGGAAACCAGATAGATGGAATTTTTAATTTCGAAGAACTGGATGAAGATGATGAAGAACGCGTCATCTCTACAACAGATGTGATTCTAGGTCAGATCAAAGGGGATGTAAGCTCCGTATCAAATAAGATTTATGGCGCCAACTTCACTCTAAACAACGATTTTGGTGGTTTCCAAGTTGATACTCGCTTAGGAACTGAAGGCTATTTCTTTGAACCCAAGCAAACTAAAGATGAGGAAGAAAACCGAATTCAAACATTAAGCTTGGTCAGAACCGTTACAACCGGTAACCCGATCACTTTAAATTTCGCGACCGTCACCGAGCAAAAAAATAAGACATCCATTAACTTATGATTCGATCTAATTTTTTATTCGCCTTGAATAAACTTGTATTACTGGCTGCAATATTGTTGAGCCTAGTTGGCTGTGGTGAACTCGGACTAATAAGTGACTCTGACACCATAGACACGACCATAACGCCAGACTACGTGGAACCAATAGAGGCTTTTAATATTGACTCGAATGACATAACAGTTATTGAGGTCACTAACGCACTTCTACCAACACCAAGAACAGTACCCGAACTCACAAATTTGGTTAGTAATAAAAACCAAATTTTACTCTTAGATATAGATTTATCTGGCGATCGCGATAACGAAGATTTCCCATCCGATAGAGGCGCAAGTCCTGAATTCATAAGCTATTTGGATCCAAGCGAAACAAGTAAACTATATTTTCTCGACCTAGCCTCTCGAAGAGAGCAAGTCATATTCGACCTAGAATCAAATACAAATATCATTGGAGATCGCATATTTTGCCAACTGCTGGCCAACCAGATACTCGACAATGATGCTTTGAGACAAGATAAGTTCGAGCCAAAGCAAGAGCTAAAGCTCTTAGCATCTACAGCCGACACAGACTGTTCAGACTTAGCGCAAGTAAATTATTTCCGTTTTAATATTTCGCCAAATGAAGATAATCAATACAGGGTTCAGCAGCCTGTAGAGGTAGAAGTTCCAGATCCCGACAGCTCAGACCCAGATGCGACAAAAGTAGAATTTGAACTGCAAAACATCTCCTATTCAATTTATCAAGCGACACGTGAGACTGCGCCAGAAAGCCTGTTTTATCAAAGCGATTTAATCGTAAACATCCCGAGCATTGGCTATGCACTTTTAAACTACAGCGAGAGCGATTCAGTTTTAACATCACCATCAACGCTCGCTTACGACCTGCAACAACCAATTGATTCAGACAACACAAACACCTTCCAACTTTGGGAGCATACGAGCACCAATAACATATCGCTGAACGCGGATTTTCAAGTTCTAAATCCTTACCCAAACGGCAGTGATGATTTTGTCATCTTACATGGTGACAAGTTGGTACGACTTAGCCAGTCCATTATGTTTGACAAGATACAAGGCAGTGCTCGTATTAATGCATTAGCAAACCCAATTTATACGTGGACAAATCCGGCCGACGCAGACATTTCAAAACTTAATATCTTAAGCAATGAAACAATTTTAGTGCTAGATGGAAATGATCTTAAGCAAATTGCGACGGATGGAACTGTCACTCTTATTCGCACACTAGCGAACGTTGAGGAGAGAGCGCTAGTTAAATCTGATGCTGATGCACTATTACTTGAGACCAACGCAAGTAAAGTGTCTTTTCTTCTTATCAATACGGGAAGTGGCGGTTTGACCAATATCGTAGGTCAAACCGAGTCGTTACAGACGTTCGATAATCAAGATATTTTTGATTACCACCAGCTAGATTCGATGGTAGACCAACGGATAGCTCGAACACAATCAAGTGGTACTGCCTCACCTGAAATCCACGACAGTGCATGGCTACCGATCAAAAACTACCTAACCGATACAACTGAAATGCATCTGCTGCACTCTAGCAATACCGCCGGCGGCATTTTGCGAAGTGCGAGCATTTATAAATATGACGCTATGGAAAGCACCGGGCAGGGAGAATTAAAAGGCGCTTTAGAATTAGAATACGAAATAGCTAAAGTGATTGATGCAGCTATCATTAACGAACGCTTTGGCATGATCTGGGCAACCAAAACCTTTGAAGAAGGTGCGCCGGTGTATGGATATTACTTTAATCCAAGCGATGAGCAATGGAGCGTTTCACTCTCGACCACGCCAGCAAGCTCTGATTGGCTCCCTTTCATAGAACCCTAGAGCCTGAAGTCAACAAATTACCCCGCTTGTTTTCCGTCCCCCTTGCGATTAACAGCTAAGGCCACCGCTGTGTAGCCTGTATCTACACAGGTTGCCATCAGTTTTTTCAGAAATGCGTAAGGCACGTCTTTATCAGCCATAATAGTGACTGCCGGCTCTTGAATATTCACTCCGTCTGAACGGCTCAATTGATACTTAAGCTCTTCGGATACAGAGGGTTCCACATCTCCAGCAAATGCACTGAAGTCATCTCTAGAAATGATAGTCCGCCCGCCAATAATAATATCCGACACACTGACGGTAATAACTAGTGTTTCCTCTGGTAAGGTTTCAGCCAAAGATACAGGAAGATATATTTTTCCGTCCTGATTCAACACCTGAATGTCAGAACTAGAATTGATCATCAAGAAGAAAACCAAAATGGTAAAAATATCCATCAGAGAAACAAGATTCAACTTGCCGCCCGAATTAGCTGCTCTGCGTTTATGCCGCGCTATACGCTTTGCTTTGACCGATTGCTTCAAAACGATTAGTTCCCTCCAACTTCTGGGGCATCAGCAATGCCAATATCCGGGAACAACTCAGCATTAACCACATTACCCGCTATCACTTTAGGATATGCCCTAACAGCATCCATGACGTTAATAATTGTTTGGTAGGATGAATCGGGCTGAGCGAGTAATGTTATATCTCGCTTATCAGGAACACGTCTTTTCAGCTCTTGCATCGCCAAGCTTAGTGCCGAAAGATTCGGCAAGTTCTGATCTGTATTTTCTATGCGCTTGATAAGAGTATTTGCGCCCTCTTTTAGCTCAATAGCTGTTGGCAAGATCAGCACTTGGAAAGAAAGCTGCTCGGCATCAATGTCTTGCACCTGATCTGCACTAGGGAAGTTTAGCTCTATGATCGCAGTGTGCGAGAAAATAAGATTTATAAGCAAGATGGGAACAAGAACGATCATCAAGTTCATGAACGCCGTGATATCTAAATCGGCTTCTTGTTGAGACCATCTGTGACGTCGGATCATACTAATACAAACAATAGGAAGAATGTGTCTGTATTATAGGGAGTCACTGATTGCTATCAAGAACGGTGCGCACAAAACAATCTTTCGATTAAGAAGTATTATGGCGCACATCAAATAAGTTAGCTCTTTTTGTTTAATTGAGCTTTCCACTTCTCGGCATATAATCGATGCTCATAATTTCTTTGAAGTTCGTATATCTGAACATTCGGATTAGCTGGAGAATTATTACACACCACTTTCACGCCATGTTGCATCGCAATAAACTTCACCTCGTCTGGCGAGATTTGTAGATCACGCGCAGCAACCCGATACTCCTGGCGCGGATGATTGGGATTGCATAGTTCGCGAATTCCCCAGCGATCCATGGCCGGTTTGTATGCGCGATAATACTTCACATAGGACAAGTAAAATGCCAATCCGGCAATGAGCGCGACGCCAAATATACCCTCTTCAGTACCATTGCGTGCAAGAGCCCAAATCAGCGTCCCCGCTAATACCAACAAAGCACAAGAGAGCTTAATTTCGTACGGCGTAAAAATGTTTGGTGCCATCACACCATAATTATCTCCGCGTAACATCCATTTAAGTAGTCGATGAATTCCTTTAAACATGAACACCTCCAAAAGCAGGACATATCTCTAAGGTCGACCATGTATATAGAAGAGCGAATCGCAGCCCGCAATTTTCGTTTGGTTAATTTTTGTTCCCGAGTGCATTCATACTTTACTGAAAAACAGATCATAATTTGTACGAATCTGACTTGTATTTAGGGTTTTGGCTTACTTATACTGAAACAACGCGCACTCAGTTAGTAGTCGAACGCTCCTTTAAAGGTTGCCCCACAGCGGCCTTCGTAATAACAATAATTTTGGAGTCATAAAAATGGGCGAACAATTCGCGACTTGGTACAAAGAACAAGGGGAATATGTCACCGGAGCACTATTCGGTTTAATTACTCTCGATCTATTTATGTTTTTAATGTATTGCATCACTGAACGAACCAGTGAAGGATACGGCTTAGGAACTCTCTTACTTACAGCGTGCATAGGGTTTCTAGCATGGGCTGAAAAATTATATTCCGAGCAAGAACAGCACTAATCGCACCTCTCAGCAGAGGCACCCGCCTCTGCTTAAGATTCATTCAACAATTCTGTTTATCCCATCATATGCAAATTTGGTATTAAGTTTGCTCTCAATCTATTAATCAAGGGTCTGCCAAAAAATCGGCAAATTCGTTCCCCTTTTAAGTGATGAGTAAACAAGAGCATGAACCAAATTTCCCCACGAGACACAATGTTAGAGCTAGGCACTCAGCTAAAGAATGCCTTCAAAACACTCTCATCTAGTTCATCAAATACTCCTCAGCCAATTGCGGAAAGCTCCGCCGAATCCGAAATCCCGAGCACTTCCAGCATACAAGGGCTAGAACAGATCGCTGAGCAAAAGAAACGAAAAGATGTGCAGGTTAAAAACTTAACAAAGGAGATCGGTGAGCAACGCGCTTACCTCAACGAAGTCATCAAGAATAAGCTTTCAGAGTATGGTCTCGCTCCTAACACTCAGTTAAAAATCGAGAAACTTGCGAATGGAAAACTTGCAGTACAAGGTCCTGTCGTTCAAAGTCAATTAGAACGAATCGGGTTTGAGTTAAGCCAAGACAACCATTTTGTATCAGCATACACCGCAGTGAGCAAACAAAACCCGACCCTGGAATATGCGAGCAATGTCAATAAGTTAACGCAAGCATACGGCCAAACAAACAAGGTATTTCAAAGCCTGCTCAGTGAGAAAAATGAATTCAACCAATTAAAAGATATTACCTTGCGCTACCAAAGCCTGTTATCTCAAACCGAATTCAAAAGTGCGAGCGAGGCCTAATTTTATTCAAATGCGAGGGTATCTCCGGCACCTTTGCGCAGAACCATAGCTTGATCATCAGATAGATCAATCACCGAACTAGGCTCGAGACCGCAATAGCCACCATCAATCACAAGATCTAATTGATGCTCTAAAGTCTGACGAATCTCATAAGGATCGGTAAAGGGATATTCTTCACCAGGCAGAATCAAACTTGTACTCATCAACGGAGTCCCAAGTTCTTCTAACAAATCTAATGCAATCTTATTGTCAGGAATACGCAATCCAATTTGTCGACGCTTTGGGTGCATTAAACGTCTCGGCACTTCACTAGTTGCCCGAAGAATAAACGTATACGGCCCTGGTGTATGCGCTTTAATTTGTCTGTACTCACTATTACCAACTTTCGCATAGACAGATATATCACTCAGGTCACGACAAACTAAAGTGAAGTTATGCTTGTCTGTCAGTTGCCTAATAGCTCTAATTTTATCTGCGCCAGCTTTGTTTCCGATTTCACACCCTAATGCGTAAGCAGAATCTGTAGGATAAGCGATGATGCCACCCGACCTTACGATGTCGACAGCCTGTCGGATAAGTCTTGCTTGCGGGTTGTCCGGGTGGATCTGGAAAAACTGGCTCATAAAATCATCCTTTTTTTGAACCGCCCATGCAGTTTGGGGAGGCTAATTGCTTATTATCAAGTTCAGCCCACTCTGTATTGGTGTACAGATGCAATGCCAAAGCGTGAAGACCACTTTGCATTTCGGTATTCACTGCTGAATACACCGCTTGATGACGAGCCACTTTTCGTTTCCCATCAAAGTCATCTGATACCAAGACAAGTTTAAAATGGGTTTCAGAATTTTCTGGCACCGAATGCATATGGCTTTCGTTTTCCAATAGCATATAGTCAATATTGAACGCTTCCGCCAAACTTGTTTTTAACTTCTCTTCTCGGGTCATCACCTATTCCAATGCTCTAAGAGTATCTATTTATACAATGCGCATGCATAGTAATGCGGCAGTGTGATCAATGCCACATTAAACAACTTAAATTAGGGCATAAATCCGTCACTAGTTAGTCTAGATGCTATTAATCCAATGCTTTGTAAAATCCTGATACAAATCAGGGTCGGAAAATTTCAAAAAGCAACTACACTTACGCTGATAAATAAGAAAATACTAGTGGCATGGCAAGTTTCTCGCTTTGCTATTTAATCAAAGAACAGTTTAAGTAAGTCCAAAGTGGGGTTATGAATGAGAATCGCATTACTAGAAGATGAGTTGTCACAAGCCGAAACACTCGTTGCGCAACTCAAAGAAAATGGTCACGACTGTGAGCATTTTGAAACTGGAAAATCCTTTGTGTATTCGGTTCTTCATAATAGCTACGATCTTTTAATTTTGGACTGGCAACTTCCTGACATTGAAGGTACAGAAGTATTACGACAAGTTCGTGCCGAAATGAATTGGCGCGTCCCGGTATTATTCCTAACTCAGCGCGACAGTGAAGCCGATATCATTACAGCGCTTGATGCGGGTGCTGACGACTATTTGGTAAAGCCTGCACGAATTGGTGAGCTGACGGCAAGAATCAACGCGCTGAGCCGTCGATTAGGTACAGAGCAAGCTGAACAAGAAGAGCTAGAAATCGGACCTTACGTCATAAATCTGAGCAAGAGAACAATCATCTCATCTGGAGAGGAAGTCTCGCTTACAGATAAAGACTTCGACCTCGCGGTATTTATGTTCCAAAATATTGGCCGACTTTTGTCTCGCGACTTCTTGCTAGAGCGAGTATGGGGCATCTCTTCAAATATTAATACGCGAACTGTTGATACGCACGTGAGTCGTTTGCGCCGAAAACTTAATATCAAACCAGAGAACGGCTTTAGAATTAAGACTATTTATCAGCACGGCTATCGCCTTGAGCGCGGGGGAGACTAAAAGCTTCACCGCTTAAAGTGTAATACTATGAATGGTCCTGTGCAGTCAGTTCATCACCGTCTAACCCTTATATTCGCAGCAAGTTTTGTTGCGTTAGCGCTTACTTTGACTTCACCAAGTATCAATGCTGAGAGTTATGATGGATATCAAAACCTAGATTGGCACTACACAGTAAGACCAAATGATTCCTTGAAAGACGTGGCTGAGCGTTTGTTGAAACGTCAGTATTCTTGGACATCTATCTCTCATTACAACCGCCTCAAAGACGTTGAAAATCTGCAAGTCGGCTCGATTATTAAAGTCCCTATCTCGTGGCTCAAATACCAACCTCGTCCAGCGAAAATTATTAGCTCTGAAGGCCTAGCTTTAATCAAACGCCGTCAAGAAACACGCTATCATGCGATAAAAAGTAACACTCAGATCTATGTTGGGGATGAACTTTTAACGAGGGATGGGAAAATCACAGTTCAATTTGCTGATAATTCCACCGTCAAGCTTGATCCGCACTCCCACCTAATCTTCAACAAATTAAGCAAGTACGAAGACGTAGGGATGGTAGACACACGCATGCGCCTAAGCAGAGGTGGCTTGCGAACAACCGTAAGTCCTTTGGTAAACGGTTCTCGTTACGAAATAAGCACACCGAGCGCCGTTGCGGCAGTGCGTGGCACTGACTTCCGTTTAAGATCGAGCCTTATGGGAACAACGCTAGAAGTTCTCGAAGGCAAAGTTGAATTTTTCTATGATCACGGAAGACAAATGATCGAGTCAGGGGATGGTGTTCGCACAATTGTTGGCCGAGAAAATCTTGAAAGAATCAATCTATTTAACCTTCCTCGCTTCAAAGCCTCTAGTGATTTAAGCAACATTTCAGATGCAGAAGAAACGCTGAATTGGCGAGGTTTACCCGCAGATTTAAATGTCGAAGACAAAAACGCGAGCTTCAAAGCCAGTGGCGCAAGTGTTGATACGAAAGATGACGAATCTGCGTCTCAAGTTCAGACAAATGATGAAGAGGTAAACCAAGACCCTGACGCAGCGACGCTAGACTTACCTCTACCAGGGAGCATCGTTGATGCGTTTACTGCTGAATTCTCATGGGAAGTGAAACACCCAGAAACACTGTCCCGCTTTGAGCTGTCGAAAACAGATGACTTTAAGCGCTTAGCACTTCCGACAAAATGGTCTGAAAATACCAGTTACCGCCTTGAAGACTCTATCGCCGCTGGCAATTATTTCTGGAGAGTTCGTACATTAAGCGCTGGAAAAGCAGAAGCTACTAGTGCTGCAAGAGCAGTATCTATTCAAGGTAAACTCGACGTCGTTAATATTCTGACCGTCAACTATATTGGCGACCAAGTGGGAATTTTCTGGCACACCGTAGACAACGCCCAAGGCTATGTATTACAAATATCAGACGATAAAGAGTTCAGAAGATTATTAAAAGAAGAAACGCTTAGTAAAACACGTGCGTTCCTCAAGCTACCAGAAGGCAAGCATTTTTATGCCCGTGTAAAAGGCTTAGGCGACGAAATATTTAGTTCAGAGTTTGGCCCACATAAAGATATTTTGTTAGAGCCTACTCCTCAATAAATACAATAGAACTATGGCAAGCAAGCCTATAAACGATCCACATCCTTACGAGCAGCACATTCTCACTTTGGCGCTTATTTTAGTGAGCGCGCTGCTTGTATATAGCCACGTAGCAAAGCGTCTAGACCTCCTCACTTATGATGCATTTACGCATGCAGCAACGGTGGATCCAGACCCTAATACCGTTATTATTTCGATTGATGAGAAAAGTCTTAGTAGCATTGGCCAATGGCCTTGGCGAAGAGCTATTCACGCACAACTTGTTGATAAGCTGAGATATTATCAAGCCTCACTCATCGTATTTGATGTATTGTTTTCAGAGTATGACACGCAACACCCAGCGGATGACTTTCTTCTCGCTGAGGCAATAGAAGATGCAGGAAATGTTCTGTTACCTCTACATGTTCACCCCCTCGCCTATGACAAGCCGCTTTCAGAAATTCTACCTATTCCAGAATTAGCCAACGCCGCACTTGGCTTAGGGCACGTCCATGTTGAGCTCGATGAGGATGGTCTGACTCGCGGAATATTTCTCAACACAGGTGTCGGAGATGCATACTGGCCTGCGATGTCTATGGCCATGGCGGTCGAAACCAATCCCATGGTTCAATATTTACAAGAGATTCGCCAACAGACGCGTGTCCCATATGTGGCAGTCAACGCAGAATACCGCCTTATTCCGTTTGCAGGACCTCGCGGCACTTACCCGACTTACAGTTATGTTGACGTGATGTCGAATAAGATACCGGCCGAGACATTCCGCAACAAAACAATTCTTATTGGGGCAACTGCGGCTGGCTTAGGTGATATTATCCCCACGCCCTTTTCTCATATGAATAGCCCTATGTCGGGCGTTGAAATTCACGCGAACGCCTACTCTGCAATCATCAATCAAAAGATTATTCGTAGCGTTTCGGAGCGGTGGGTATATCTATTAACATTCGCATTCATTCTTGTTCCTATCTTAATTTTTCCACGTATTCGTCCAACTTTCGTCATGCCCTCAACCATGTTATTGGCGGCAGGAATATTTGGGTTTAGCTACGCTCTATTAGTATTAGATAGAACGTGGTTCCCACCGGTAAACAGTGTGCTTGGAGTATTGATTGCCTACCCTTTATGGAGCTGGCAAAGAATGCGTCACCTAAATAGTTTTTTTAGCAATGAGTTAGAAAGACTAAGTAGAGAGCCTGACCTAAGCTTTCGTCGCTTGAGCCAGCATAGCCTTGAGAAAATATTCCTAGCGCTGATCGCGATTATCAAGCCCAAAGCTTATGCCTTTACGCACAATGGAAACGTAATTCATGGATTAAACCCACACCAACTAAGCTCATACCGCATATTAGAAGAAGGGGTATGGCAGCATGACGAAAGCTCGAGTTGGATCAAGCTCACTATTGGAGATGATAAATACCGTATTGGGCTTGCCATTCCAAGCGCTGGATTTAGACGCCCTATTACTGAGTTCCTGAATAAGCTGGAGCTGCAATCTGGCCAAGAAGCCATCATCAAAAAACCATCAGAGCAGATAGCGAAGCGTATTCATCAAGTACGTGACGCCATCACTGCGATGCAAGACATGCGTACATTTATTTCTCGCGGCTTTGAAGAAATGCCTGGGGCTGTCATTGTAACCGACCCTATCGGATTAATCGTCTATGCAAATAGCCGCGCACTATCATGGTTGCAGGCTGAGAAAAAACAAATTATCTCCACACCAATATACGAGCTTTTTGCCGCTCTCAAAGCCGACAATGATGATTTTAATCAAGCAATATCAACGTGCCTGTTAGAGGGAAAAGGAAAACAATTCAATCTATCGATTGGACACAGAGATGTGATGATTCATTGCCTGCCATTTTTAGTGGACGAACATAGTGATGCCGGTTTAATGATTAGCATGTCAGACATCACTGAAATTCGTCAGCAGCAACGTGAAAAAAACCAACTGATCGACTTTCTTTCCCATGATGTTCGCTCACCACTTAGTTCTCAGCTCGCCCTACTCCAAGGCTTAAGATCTGGTCGTATTGAATTTGATTCTTCTGTCATTGATCAATTAGCGAGTCATGCAGAACGCTCACTTAGCCTTTCAGATCAATTCTTACAAATCACTCGCGCTGAACAAGCGATTGAAGAAGACTTTTACGAATTTGAATTGGTCAATGCGATCGAGAACGCCATTGATTCAATCAGCCAGCTTGCACGTCAGAAAAATATCGACATCACTCTCTCGGGGGACGAAGAGATATGGCTATTTGGCAGTGCTGAGCTAATTGAGCGAAGCTTGATTAATCTACTTAGTAATGCAACCAAGTATAGTGATGAGAGCAAACCGATTAACGTCGATGTGCAACAAAAAGATACGCTCGCCGTCATCACAATCGAAGACCAAGGTTTTGGCATAAAGGCGGATGAGTTACCGAGAATTTTTGAGCGTTTCAGAAGACAACAAGTGTCCGAAAAATCTGGTCCTAAAGGCGCAGGTCTCGGTCTAAATTTTGTCAAAGTTGTGGTCGAAAAACACAAAGGCGACATCTCAGTCGATAGCGTTTATGGTGTTGGCTCTGCGTTTACTATTCGTCTACCCATTCTATCCGATCAATAACGGGAGTAACTGTGCAAAACCCTATTCATCAAACCAAACTTTTTCTTCTATTCATTGCCTCAACGCTTATTTTGAGTGCTTGCACTGGAACGCGTCCGAAACAACTTGGAGAAGCGCAAACCTCGTTGCAAGTTTGTCCGAGCTCACCAAACTGCGTCAGCTCTCTCAAGGATGAAGATAAAGACCACTTTATCGAAAGTATTAGCTATACCAATAAGTCTTCGACTCACGAAGCACTGGTAAAAGCGATCAACTCAGACGAATCAGCTGAGCTAATCATCAAAACTGATCAGTACATCTATGCAGAATATACGAGCGCGATCATGCGTTATGTAGATGATGTAGAGTTCTTATTCGACGACAACCAACAACGTATACACGTGCGTTCTGCTTCCCGACTTGGGCATTCTGACTTTGGCGTGAATCGCGATCGAATTGAACAAATTCGTTCTCAGCTTAACGATGGGGCTCTATAACATGTCTCAAAAGGTATTGTTCCTTGGGCTTGGCGTCATGGGCTATCACATGGCAGGCCATCTTTCTCAACGCTTCGAAACATTTGTATTCAACCGCACATCAAGCAAGGCCTCTGAGTGGTCCAATGAATTCTCTGGTACTGTCATTAGCGACTTCACTCAAATTCCGGGAGATATCGCATGCGTAATGACATGTATTGGTGACGACAACGATTTGAGAGATATGTATTTTGGAGAGAATGGCTTACTTGCGGAACTTCCGAAAGGAACACTCGTTATCGACCATACGACCGCGTCTGCTGAAGTCGCCCGCGAATTGCATGAACAAGCTCTTAACCTAGGTATTGATTTCATAGACGCGCCCGTTTCAGGTGGCGAGCAAGGTGCGATTAACGGTCAACTGACTGTTATGTGTGGAGGTGACGACGCCGCTTATGAAAAAGCCGAGGAATTCATCGCAACTTACGCGAAGTCTTGCAAACGCCTAGGCGACATTGGTGCAGGTCAACTTACAAAAATGTGCAATCAGATCGCTATTGCAGGTTTAGTTCAAGGCTTATCGGAATCTATTCACTTTGCACAACAAGCAGGACTCGACCCTCAGTCAGTCATCGACGTGATATCTAAAGGTGCCGCTCAATCTTGGCAGATGGATAATCGTCATAAGACCATGATTGCTGACGAATATGAACATGGATTTGCTATTGATTGGATGCGCAAAGACTTAGCGATCTGCCTTGAAGAAGGTAGAAAAATACATGCAAAACTCCCCGTTACGGCTCTTGTTGACCAGTTCTATGCTGACGTACAAGACATGGGGGGGAATCGTTGGGACACATCAAGTTTACTAAAGCGATTGCAAAAGTAAGCATGATCTAAGCTCAGACGCATGTTGCAGAAAGCGTATTCCCGCACCAGCGGAAATACGCCATCATTCGTGTTAGCTATTTATCTGCTCAGACACGAACTCTAACGCAGCCTCAACAGCCACAACCTGCGCAGCAATACATTCTTCGCGCGTTGCACTCTCGCTATCAGGATAAACTTCAGTGGTCGTTGTGAACCTTGCTGATGTAAAACCTGCACATAGACCAAGCAGTTTAGCGTCATAATTCACTACACCGTGCTGCGATGCCTTATCGCCTAACAAGCAGCCTTCTTCATCATTTGGTGCAATATGCGTCACCGATTCAACAGCAGCAATAATACGCGCCTGAAAGGCATCTTGAGGGTTACCGCTATCTCCAACAAGATAAAACCCATCGGGAATATGTGTTGGCGTTTCTTTCTGGCCTAACTTCGCAGCAAGCGCTGGGCGGAACTCAGTAGCATCAGTATCTGTCGTTTCATGCAAATCAATATGCATCACTGGTTCAATGCCATGTTTAGCAACATATTGCATCGTAAATTGAGCCTCCTCACATAGCCCGCCATCTTTGAAGGATCGATTTGGATCAATAGTGTCATAGTTCCACCGATTGATCGTTTCGAAGCCCCAAGGACTCACGCAAGGAATAACGACTAAATTAAACTTCTCTTCGTATTGCTCTGCCTTATTAACTAAAAAAGAGAGCGCACCTAAAACACCACTCGTTTCATAACCATGCACTCCACCAGTAATAAGCACCCAGGGAAGCTCAGGATTCGGCTGAGCGGTTTTAACGGCAAACAACGAATATCGAATAGGGTCGTGAGAAAGAGAGCCGTAGTTATCGATATGAAAGCGATCAGAGAGTCGATACAAATGATCAACAACTTCAGTTTGATACGAACGATAATAGCGTACCGCAGAACGCCACTGTTCTATTTCGGATGCACCCCAAGGTTGACCTGGGGTGCCAATTGCATACGCCATGCTTAAACCCTATTTCTTTTTTGCAGCTTTCTTTTTAGCAGGCGCTTTCGGCTTAGCAGCAGTCTCGACCCACTTACCATCTTGGTAATAGGCCGTCCAACCCGTTGCTTTTGCTTTTTCACCGTCCATGACTTCAGACATCAAGTACTGCTCTTTAGTCTTGCGACTAAAGCGAATAACACTTGGATGTCCATCAGGGTCTGCTACTGGCCCATCAAACAAGAAACTATATTTTGGATCTATCTCATTTTTATGCGGCAACAACTCCGCAAGTAAAGGTGGACGGGTCTCTCTGTTCTTAGGGAACTTACTGGCCGCCAAGAATAAGCCTGCAGCACCATCGCGCAAGATATACGTATCATCGACTTTCTGACATTGAAGCTCTGGCATTGGGACAGGATCCATCTTAGGTGGCGCTGGATTCCCGTCTCTCAATAATTTACGTGTATTCTTACACTCTTCGTTGGTACAACCAAAGTATTTGCCGAAACGGCCTGATTTAAGTTGCATCTCCGAACCACACTTATCACATTCAAGTGTTGGCCCGTCGTAGCCCTTAATATGGAACTTCCCTTCCTCTACTTCGTAACCTTCGCAATCTGGATTATTCCCGCACACGTGAAGCTTTCGATTCTCATCAATCAAATAGCTTTCCATAGAAGTACCACAAATTTTACAACGGCGCTTCTGACGAAGTAGCTTAGACTCGCCTTCATCATCGTCTGCGCTCGCGACTTCGTCACCGGGGACAAGGTTCATTGTATTCTTGCAGCGCTCTTTTGGCGGCAAGGAATAACCAGAGCAACCCAAAAACACACCGGTACTAGCTGTACGAATTTGCATATTGCGCCCGCAATTTCCACAAGGGATACCCGTTTCAACCGGATCGTTACTGCGCATACCATCGTTGGCGGCTTCAGCTTTATCTAGCTGAACCGTGAAGTTACCATAGAACTGATTAAGAACGGATTTCCAGTCCTTGTTACCAAGCGCAATATCATCCAACTGCTCTTCCATCTGAGCAGTAAAGTTGTAGTCCATCAAATCAGGGAATGATTCTGCGAGGCGATCCGTAACAATGTCACCCATTTTTTCAGCATAGAACCGGCGATTCTCAACACGCACATAGCCGCGCTCTTGAATGGTCGAAATAATCGCAGCATAGGTTGAAGGTCGACCAATACCACGCTTTTCGAGTTCTTTTACAAGCGCCGCTTCTGAATATCTAGGGGACGGCTTGGTGAAATGCTGTTTAGGATCAAGTCCGCCGAGAGATAATGCATCACCTACTTTGAAGTCAGGCAAAATCACATCGTCATCTTTTTTGCTGTTTGTCGGCATCACTTTAAGGAAACCATCAAACTTCAAAATACGGCCACGGGTACGAAGGGTATAGTCACCAGCACTTGCTTCAACTGAAGAGCTCAAGAACTGCGCATCTGTCATCTGACAGGCAACAAAGTTTCGCCAGATCAATTCGTACAAGCGCTCAGCATCTTTTTCTAAACCAGATATATGCGTCGCTTTTACCGTTACATCAGAGGGACGAATTGCTTCGTGAGCTTCTTGCGCACCTTCTTTACTGCTGTATGAGCGTGGTTTCTCAGGAAGATAATCGTTGCCATATTTGTCTTGAATATAATCACGACAATTAGCAACCGCCTCAGCACTTAAGTTCGTAGAGTCGGTACGCATATAGGTGATGTAACCCGCTTCATATAGACGCTGCGCCAGCATCATCGTTTTCTTAACGCTAAAGCTAAGTCGAGTACTTGCTGCTTGTTGCAAGGTAGAGGTAATAAACGGCGCGTTAGGACGAGACTTAGTGGGCTTATCTTCGCGCCTCGTAATGTTGTACGCGTCAGACTTTAGTCGCGCCAAGTGTTCATTCGTCTCAGCTTCTGAGACAGGCCTAAATGCCTTATCTGCATACTTAGAAACTTGAAAACGTGCATCGCCCTTTCCAGATGCCTTCAAACCGGCGAACACTTCCCAGTATTCTTCTGGAACAAATGCTCGAATCTCACGCTCACGCTCAACAATAAGCTGAACAGCAACAGACTGTACTCGCCCGGCAGACAAACCACGAGCGATCTTAGCCCATAGCAACGGAGACACCATGAAGCCCACTACTCGATCTAGAAAGCGTCGCGCTTGCTGAGCATTTACTCGGCTTTGATCCAACTCATCTGGCTGCTTAAACGCTTCTTGAATCGCTTTCTTAGTGATCTCATTAAATACCACACGTCGATAGCGAGACTCATCGCCACCAATCGCTTCTTTTAAGTGCCAAGCAATCGCCTCTCCTTCTCTATCCAAATCCGTCGCGAGATAGATAGTTTCGGCATTCTTAGCCAACTTCTTTAATTCATTTACCACCTTCTCTTTACCGGGAAGGATTTCGTAATGTGCTGCCCAATCCTTTTCAGGATTAACACCCATTCTATTAATCAGCTGATCTTTGCTCTTCTTCTTTTTATATGCAGCTTTTTCATCGGGACTCATTTTGCGTGTTGCAGCCGCTTGCTTTGCTCGCTCAGCAGGCGTAGATGTCGAAGCGCCACCAGAGGTAGGAAGGTCTCGAATATGTCCGACACTTGACTTAACGATGAAGTCCGAACCGAGATATTTATTAATCGTTTTCGCTTTGGCAGGCGATTCCACGATGACTAGAGACTTAGCCATATCACTCCAAAAAAAGCTCAAAATAGAAAAAGGAAAGCAAACAATTACGCTTTCAACATATGGTTAGAGGCGTACCTAACGCAAATTTAGCGCAACATATATATTGATTTGTAGCTGAGTGGTCAAGCTCTTGCAAAGTTTTTTCTGCATCAGCCATCATTTTTACTTCCAAACAGACAAAAAAATCATCAAGCACTTAAACGCAAAAAAGCACGGATAAACCGTGCTTTTTTAGATTTCGATTGTTTAATCGAAACGCGCTTTAAACTTAGTAGCTACAAGCATCAAGAAATTTTGGTTTCAGGCTAGGCGAAAGTTAGAGAAGAGGCGCAGTTTACATAAAGTAAATGAGCATTCTGAGCTAACTTTCAACAATGCGTGAAAGCCAAAATAGCAGATGCGACAACTAAACGATTATAGGCGTTCCCAAACAGTCGAAATACCCTGACCTAGACCAATACACATAGTAGAAACGCCGTACTTGCCGCCATTTTCTTCTAGTACGTTGATCAAAGTTGTAGAGATACGTGCACCTGAACAACCTAGTGGGTGACCCAATGCGATCGCACCACCTTTCAAGTTTACTTTCTCATCAGCAACATCTAGCAACTTAAGGTCTTTCATTACTGGCAATGATTGACCGGCAAATGCTTCGTTAAGCTCCCAGAAATCGATATCTTCAACTTTAAGACCTGCACGCTTAAGTGCTTTCTTAGTTGCTGGAACTGGGCCGTAACCCATGATCGCTGGATCACAACCTGCAACAGCCATAGATACGATACGAGCGCGTGGCTTAAGGCCAAGCTCTTCTGCTTTCTCTGCAGACATAAGCAACATTGCCGCTGCACCATCAGTCAACTGAGAAGACGTTCCTGCAGTTACAGTACCGCCTTTCGGGTTGAACGCTGGACGTAGCTTAGACAATGACTCGACAGTTGTTTCTGGACGAATTGTTTCATCGTCTTCAACTAATACTTTAAAGCCGTTGTCGTCATGGCCTTCAACAGGAACGATTTCGTTCTTGAACTTGCCATTGATTGTCGCTTCGTGCGCTAAACGGTGTGAACGTGCACCGAACTCGTCTTGTTGCTCACGTGAAATACCGTGCATTTTAGCAAGCATTTCAGCAGTCAAACCCATCATGTTAGATGCTTTTGCAGAATACTTAGACGCTGCTGGGTTGTGGTCGAAGCCTTCAGTCATAGGTACGTGACCCATGTGCTCAACACCACCAACGATGAATACATCGCCGTTACCAGTTTGGATAGCTTGTGCTGCAGTGTGGATTGCAGTCATAGCAGAACCACATAGACGGTTAACAGTCTGTGCAGATGAAGTGTGTGGAACCTTTGTCAACAAAGAGATTTGACGAGCTACGTTAAAGCCCTGCTCTTTAGTTTGGTTAACACAACCCCAGATAACGTCCTCAACCAAGTTAGGGTTAAGACCTGGGTTACGGTCAAAGATCGCATCGATCAATACCGCAGAAAGGGTTTCAGCTCGTACGTTGCGGAAACAGCCGTTTTTAGCTCGACCCATTGGGGTACGTACCGCATCGACAACGACGACGTCTTTTGGATTAAGACTCATAGATATTCTCCGTAATCTTGTCTCAGCGCTTAGCCGAAAAACTTCTTGCCAGTTTTAGCCATCTCACGCATACCTTCAGTCGGCGTGTAGAGAGCACCTAGATCAGCATACTTGTCTGCGATCTTGTTGAATTCTTCGATACCGATAGAATCGATGTAACGAAGCGCACCACCACGGAATGGAGGGAAACCGATACCGAAGATCAGACCCATGTCTGCTTCAGCCGCAGTATCAACAATACCGTCTTCCAAACAACGAACAGTCTCGATGCAAAGTGGAACCATCATACGTTCGATGATTTCTTCATCGGTAAACTCATTGCTGCTTGCAACAACTGGCTTAATCATGTCGTAAACAGATTCATCTACAACTTTCTTCTGCTTACCCTTACGATCTAACTCGTAAGCGTAGAAGCCTTTGTCATTCTTCTGACCAAAACGACCAGCTTCAAACATCACGTCAATCGCTGTTTTGAAGTCTTTACCCATACGATCTGGGTAGCCTTCAGCCATTACTTCACCGCCGTGATTAGCTGTGTCCATACCTACAACGTCAAGCAAGTAAGCAGGACCCATTGGCCAACCGAACTTCTCCATGATCTTGTCTACACGCTGGAAGTCAGCACCGTCACGCATAAGCGCAGCGAAACCACCAAAGTAAGGGAACAAGATACGGTTTACTAGGAAGCCCGGGCAATCGTTAACAACAACAGGTGTTTTACCCATTGCTTGAGCGTATGCAACTGTTGTCGCAATCGTCTCTTCGCTTGTCTTCTCACCGCGAATTACTTCAACCAATGGCATCATGTGTACTGGGTTGAAGAAGTGCATGCCACAGAAGTTCTCTGGACGCTTCAAGTTCTTCGCAAGCAAATCAATAGAAATCGTCGAAGTATTAGATGTAAGGATCGTATCTTCAGATACTTGATCTTCTACTTCACGTAAAACGATATCTTTAACTTTTGGATTCTCAACAACGGCTTCAACAACTAGGTCAACTTCACCGAAGTCACCGTAGCTAAGTGTTGGATCGATTGCGTTAAGAACGTCAGCCATCTTGTCAGCTTTCATGCGACCTTTGTCAACACGCTTAGCAAGAAGCTTCTTCGCTTCATTCAAACCAAGATCGATACCTGCTTGTGCGATATCTTTCATAATGATTGGCGTACCTTTCAGCGCAGATTGGTAAGCGATACCGCCACCCATGATACCTGCACCAAGAACCGCTGCTTTGTTAACCTTTGAAGCTTTAGGAGCAAGCTCTTTCGCTTTAGACTTAAGCGCTTGATCGTTTAGGAAAAGACCAACCAATGATGCCGCAACAGACGTTTTAGCCATCTTAGCGAAGCCTTTTGCTTCCACTTCGATTGCTTTATCACGTGACATACCCGAGTGCTTCTGCATTGCTTTGATCGCTTCAACAGGCGCTGGGTAGTGAGGACCAGCTTGGCCAGCTACGAAACCTTTAGCAGTTTCGAATACCATCATGCTTTCCATTGGGTTCAAGCTCAGCTTGCTAGTTTTCTCTGCACGACGTGCTTCGTAATCTAGTTTGCCAGCGTTAACTTGTTCAAGAAGGTTGATTGCTGCGTCCATCAATTTCTCTGGACCAACAACTGCATCTACTGCACCAAACTTAAGAGCTGCATCTGCTTTGTGCTCTTTAGTTGCTGCAATCCACTCGATTGCGTTATCCGCACCGATCAAACGTGGAAGACGAACAGTACCACCGAAGCCTGGGAAGATACCTAGCTTAACTTCAGGAAGACCAACTTTCGCTTTAGTCGACATAACACGGTAGTCAGTCGCTAAACACATTTCGAAACCACCACCAAGAGCAATGCCATTAATAGCCGTTACTGTTGGGAAAGGCAGATCTTCGATCGCATTGAATACAGAGTTTGCTTTCAAGTTGTTTGCGATAAGTTCTTCTTCAGGACCTGCAAACAAGCTAGTGAATTCTGTGATATCCGCACCAACGATGAATACATCTTTAGTACTTGTAACAACTAGACCTTTAACATCTGCACCTTTAAGTGCTTCTGCTGCTGCGCCTAGTTCTTCGATAGTCAGCCGGTTAAATTTGTTTACGGATTCGCCTTCGAGGTCGAAGTTCAACTGCGCGAACCCACCGTCGATTTCTTTAACCGTGATGGCTTTACCTGCGTAAATCATCAACTGTTCTCCAAGTTTATAAGTTCGTGCCAGTACAGAGGAAAGCTGCCTGACAATCTGTTTAACCCCAAGCAAATGGGGTGAGAAAACAAAAATTCATACGATCGTTTGAATCGTGAGGCGTGTACCTTGTAGAAAACTCAATCGTTTGTCAATGCCAAAAAGGCTTACACCGTTTTCAGGCCGTTTGTGTATGAATGTTTTAAAAATTATTTAATGGAGGCAAATTAATGAAAAACAACCACTTATTACACAATTTGAAAGTTGTAAGTCAGGCATTCATAACTACACTAAATTCTTATAATGCATATATAAGTTGTATGCAGAAATAATAGTCGGAGAAAATAATGCAAATAAGACAAATCATTCATACCGCAGCGGCTATAGCATTAAGCGCAATGACGCTTAACGTGCAAGCACTCGAAAAAGGTCAAGCACTCGGCGCCATGGAAAAAGTGTATGAAGCAACTATCAATAGTTATTACTCAATCAACGGTTTCTATAATTTCAGTGCAAATCAGGCCGACAAAGAACAACAGCAAGAAGTACAGTTTGCAGTAGGAAGCGTCGAAGATCTTATGATCGATATCGCTGGAGCGCTGTCAGATTCAGATTTAATCTCTCAAGTTGATGCCGCTCGTGACGCATGGCTTACCTATGAAGACTCATTGAACGAAAATATTGAAGTGGTGAATGACACAGGTTACACCGACCTTCGCTTGGTCGGTGAACTGGCAAACTACAATATATCATTCAATGATGCGCTGAATATTTTATACAAATCGATTGCCGAGCAAACAGCAAGCGACGACGTATCGAAAGAAAACGAAAGCCATAATGCTGCGAAGATGGTTGCCTTAATGATGACCAAATACTCCGCACGAAGCACATCGACAGTGAGCCAAGTATATTCGCGTGAAGATGAGTCGGACATTACTTTAGATGTCCTTGCGAAAGATTTCGACGGAACACTCAATGGATTGCTTAGCGAGCAAGGCAACCCAGAAGCAGCGAAACTTCTCGACTCTGCCAAGACTAAGTGGGAGTTTATTCAACCGTCACTCGTAAACTACAACGAGAACCGCGTTAACTTTATCGTTAACCTATATTCCAAAAAGATTATTGAAAACCTTCAGCTAGCTAGCAAGATTTAAGACTAGCTGAAACAAAAAAAGGGGGCTATTGCTTTACGCAGCGCCCCCTTTTTTTATGATCTCAAACTCAGCAAGCCGAATGTAATTGCTTAATACATTCCAGTAAGCCGTCTATATCTTCTGCGTCACCACTTTCATCCCACAACAGACCTACCCCATCAGGATAAAGCACTACCCCACTAATTTGATTTGGAATATGTTCCTGATTTGCCAACACACGAGCTTGATCACCATCCATGTTTCGACGATCGAGTTCATGCAATTCAGCACTGCTATGCACCTGAGCTGCCTTCATCCCTCGCCCTTCTTTTACAGGTAATTGATGTGTTTCGTAGATCACATAACCGCGATAGTCATCAAGCCATGGAAAAAACTTATCCTTGAGTTTTTCGTCAACAAGACGAACCCGCAATCCCTTCTTCATCGCCTCTTGCCGTAAAGCAGTGATACGCAATTCGCGCTTCGACGGCTTAATCCAAAGAATAGAACCCGCAACCACCAATGTGCCGAAAATCGCTACCAGCCAACCCAACATGTCTCTCCTTTACTCACCAGCCATCTCTTCAAGCTCCATCCATCGCTCAATAGTTGCTTCAAGCTTTTCTTGCAAAGACGTCAACGCTGTTGTTTGCTGCTCGACATAGGTATGTTCTTTTGAGTAAAAGTCAGGTCTAGACACCTCATTTTGTAGTGCTGCAACCTCTTCCTCCAAATCTGCAATGAGATCCGGCATCTGATCAAGCTCCCTTTGCAACTTATAGCTCAGTTTCTTTTTCTTTAGCGGTTCAGCCTTTTTCTGAGCAACCTGCGCTTTAACTTCAGGTTTAAGAGCTTCAGTTTGACCTTTGTTTAACAAAGCTTGCTCATCAACCAATGCGCCACCCGTTTGTCGAACCCAGTCTTGATAGCCTCCGACATATTCTCGAACCCGGCCATCACCTTCAAACACCATCGTACTGGTTACCACTTGATCAATAAAATCTCGGTCGTGGCTTGTTAGAAGAAGCGTACCGTCAAATTCACCAAGTTTCTCTTCCAGCAACTCTAAAGTCGACACATCCAAATCATTGGTCGGCTCATCCATAACAATAAGGTTTGCAGGCTGCGCAAACAGCTTGGCCAACAACAAGCGATTCGTCTCGCCTCCAGACAGCGCACGCACGGGGGTTCTCGCGCGCGCTACAGTAAACAAGAAGTCATTTAGATATCCGATGACGTGCTTACTACCGCCACCCAACTCAACAAAATCATGTCCATCAGCCACATTCTCGATCACGGTTTTATCCGCATCTAACCCATCACGTAGCTGATCAAAATAAGCAACCTCTAACTTAGTGCCTAAATTCACTGTACCAGACTGCGGTTCCAGCTGACCTAGGATGAGTTTTAGCAAAGTCGTCTTGCCCGCACCATTCGCACCGATCAGACCTATACGATCTCCACGCATAATCGTGGTCGAGAAATCTTTTACCAGCTGACGCCCGTCTTCAAACGCAAAATCAACATGCTCTAACTGCGCTACTTTTTTGCCAGACTTATTTGACGCTTCAATTTTAAAACTCGCGGCGCCTTGTTTTTCGATTCGTCCTTTTCTTTCTTCGCGCATCGCTTTTAAGGCGCGCACACGACCCTCGTTGCGAGTACGACGTGCTTTTATACCCTGACGAATCCACGCTTCCTCTTCAGACAGTCGCTTATCGAATAACTTATTTTGCTTTTCTTCCTCTTCTAGCAGCTTTTCTTTTTCGACTAAATACTGAGCATAACTACCATTAAAGGCGCGAATATGACCTCTATCTAACTCGATAATTCCTGTTGCCAAAGACTTGATAAAAGCCCTATCGTGACTCACAAATAACAAAGCACCCTGAAAATCTGACAAGGTCTTTTCCAGCCAACGGATGGCGTTGATATCCAAATGGTTGGTTGGCTCATCTAGTAGCAGCAGATCAGGCTCGCTGATCAAAGCCTGCGCAAGCATCACTCGACGACGCCATCCACCTGATAAAGAAGACATCGGCGCATCAGGTTGGATATTAAACCGCTTTAAAATCTGCATAACGCGATTATCAAACGTCCACCCACCTTGAGCTTCGATACTTGTTTGCAAGCGCTCCATTCGATCCAAGTCTTCGCCACCAGCATCCACTAAAGCATGATACTCGCTCAATAAAGCTCCTAACTCAGGCAAGCCTTGCGCCACAACATCAAAAGCCTTTTGCTCATCAGCATCAGGTAAGTCTTGAGATAAAAAACCGATTTTCAGATTCTTATCAAAAATCACAGTCCCACTATCGGGCTCAGCTTGCTTCATAAGCAAACGCATTAAGGTCGACTTGCCCTCACCATTCCTACCCAACAAACATAAACGCTGGGAGCGCTCTATTGCGAAATCAACTTCATCAAGCAATGGCTTTAGGCCATACGCAAGAGAAACACCTTCAAGGCGAACAATACTCATTAAACAACCACTTAATTTCTACGTTAGCTTTTTCAAAGTGTTCGACTATTCTTTTGAGCACTTTGCAGCGGACACGTATTAGATCATAGCGCGAGAAGATACTAAATGACTGAACCAGCTTTAGACACAAACATCACTCAGCTCGAGTGGCAGCAAGTTCGATCTACCATCAATTTGCTCACCCTCGCGGTATCACAAATTGAATGCACAATGACTGATGGTGAAAAGTCTGTGGCAGAGTTGACCAAATCATTTTCTTACATAGCAGAACAAATCAGCCACTTGACCGACTCGTCTGACGAACAAGCCGCAAACAACTTTAGCTCCCAAGCCCAAGAGATCCATAACTCGATTTTCAATTCCATCGTGGCGTTTCAATTTTACGATCGATTATCACAACGACTTGATCATGTGAAACGTGACCTAGGCTGGCTGAGCGAATTGGTGTCAGCCCCTAACAGCGCCAACAATCCAAGCGCATGGGAAAAACTGCAAAACGACATTAAGTCGAACTATTCTATGGAAGAAGAGCGACTCATGTTTGAACACATTATGAATGGAGCCTCAGTGAATGAGGCGCTCGAAATATATCGCCATCATTTCGAAAAGACCGATGAAGACGATAGCGATGATGAAGTCGAACTATTCTAATATTTCGACCAAGTCGCCTAACGATATAAGTCCCTCGCCACGCTGAACTAAATTCTCACCAAAGCACGCGCCAAATTGATTCAAGCGGTACTGCGCTAAAGTCTTTAAGGGCTCCTTATTAAACACCCCCCGTTCGTCCAAGGTAATCATACTGCAGCGTGAACATGGCTTAGCGACATCAAACTCGATCTCCCCTATCTTGATTCGGCGCCATTCCGATTCTTGATATGATTCACTCCCACTAATCACAATATTCGGACGAAAACGATTCATTGCCACCGCATTTTCCAACCTCGAATTCAGATCGAGCAATGACTCCTCACTACACAAAAGAATTGGAAAACCATCAGCAAAACTGACTCGTGCTGATTCCGGTGAAAAATCAGGATCAACCTGTCGATAGGTGCTTGAAGGCATGAAGATTAAACGGACAGACTCATTCAAATACACGGATAATCGCTTATCAAAGTCTTTCGATGACATCGCCAAAGCATCAACACTATCCGACCACACTTCAGCCATCACTGGAACATCAAACTCAGAAAACAGTAATACTGTCTCTATGCCATCGAAATTCACTGACAGCGTGCTTTCACTTACTAAAGCAGAGACTAGTGCCATTTTGGGGTGCGTTCTTTGAGTGACATGCTTTCCTTGATCATTGATGACCATAAAACGCCTATCCATATGTGGCCCGAACGCGTCTAAGCTCATCGACTGGTGCGATAAACCGCAAAACGATTTAACAGGATAAGAAAACAGACCAGAGACAGTAATCATCAAGAAACTCGCGCAAAAGCTCAAAACTATAATGCGACTTGGCTAAGAAGAACAAGGCGCAAGTATAAATTGTGTAAACGGCATGACTAAACAGAGATACAGGAATATCAACAATTAAGACATTGAGCTAAGCGATGGATAAGCTTTCTTCGGGCGCGGCAAACCTTGAGGAAGTTTAGTAACAATAAACGACGATAGGTTTAACAAAGTCATAAGAAAATTTGGAGCGGGAAACGAGATTCGAACTCGCGACCCCGACCTTGGCAAGGTCGTGCTCTACCAACTGAGCTATTCCCGCTTAGGAAGGCTTTGAAAAAACTCTGTAAAATCAAGTATTAAGAGAACTTGAAAGAGCTCGTTGCTTCAAAGTGGGGCGTATTATATGGATGCATTTTTCAGTATGCAAGCATTTATTTATACACAATGCTGTTTTTTACGCCCCACCAAATCAAAGCTACTAGTTTTGAGACTCCTGTCTAGTCTTTCTTATCATCGTCTTTTGAAAGATCATCGGTATCACCAATATCAAAGTCTTCAAGATTAAATTCTTCATCATCAAACTCCGGATCACTCAAATCTAGAGCTGCCTCAATTTCCTCAGATAATGCATCATCTTGATCTTCAGCTGCTTCTTCAATCGCCTGCGCAATACTAGCCGCAACCTCAGCTTCATCCTCGAGCACCGGTTCATCTTCGGCTGGCACCTCTTCAGGCTCGTCGCTAAGATTCTCCAATTCCTCTACAACGTCATCCAAGCCCCCAGACAAATCAATATCATCTAAATCCAGGTCATCTGCATCTGGCTCCGGTTCAGATTCTGGCTCTGGTTCTGGTTCTGGCTCCGGTTCTGGCTCCGGTTCTGGTTCTGGTTCTGGTTCTGGCTCTGGCTCTGGTTCTGGCTCTGGCTCTGGTTCTGGCTCTGGCTCTGGTTCTGGTTCTGGCTCTGGTTCTGGTTCTGGCTCTGGTTCTGGTTCTGGCTC